>CAZANL010000932.1:0-1884 GCA_964486115.1 uncultured Planctomycetota bacterium | reverse complement strand
GCGTACGGTCCCGCTCTGGTTCCAGCCGCCGAACGAGATCGGGCCGTTGCTGGTGCGGTAGGTGTCGTAGTACTGCGCGTAGTGGATGATGTCGATGTTGTAGCCATAGATCCCGCAGGCGTTGTAGGCCAGCTTGACCGATCGCTTCTCCCAGCTGCCCCACCCTTTCGACGCGATCTTGTCGCTCATCGCGGCGACCATCGCCACCCGCACATCGTGGAAGTTGGAGTTGGCGTCGAGGTAGTTGACCATCGCCCGGTAGAACACGACCCGCGCGTGATAGACCCCGATACCCACGACGCTGACCCTAGAGTCCGGATGCTGTCCGCCGTCCGTCAGCAGGAACGCCGCCTTGCTCAGGATGCAGGAGTTGGTGTGCACCCCGCCGTTGTCGGTATCCACGTCGGTGACGATGAACTCGGAGTAGTGGTCCGGGTCCCCTCCGGACGGTGGGTTGGCCAGGTTGCGGATGCCGGTCCCATCCATCGTGACCTCCTCGCCCATCAGCCAGTTGGAGCCACCGGGGGGCGGGTAACGCTTCTCTACGAACGTGCCCATCACGTCGGCGAACGACTCACCGATGGCGCCGGACTCGAACGTGCCGTCGAGTCCCGAAGTGCTGCCGATGATGCCGTGGGTCAACTCGTGGCCGCAGACGTCGCGGG
This sequence comes from uncultured Planctomycetota bacterium, assembly GCA_964486115.1. GTDB lineage: Bacteria > Planctomycetota > JACQVV01 > JACQVV01 > CAZANL01 > CAZANL01. The sequence continues at coordinate 1,219 of CAZANL010000932.1, read as the reverse complement.
AGACGAAGGGGCGTAGGGTGGTGCCGTCGCCGTCGCCGAAGACGAAGTACCCGTTGCCCAGGCTGGAGGCGTTGTTCGGGGTGGTCGTGCCGTCAGCCCGGGTGAACAGGAAGTGTGAGCCGAGCCGGATCGTACTGCTGTCGTTCGGGTCGGTCTGCCAGCTTTTGCGGTTGTGCACACGCTCGAAGTAATACAACGCTTTGCCCATGCTGTGGTGAGCGCTGATCTCCGAGGCCTGGCTACCGGTGGTCCAGCTGTTGTTGCCGTCGCTGCATGTGTTGCCCTGGCTGGCCGACAGATTGTAGTCGTAGGTGATGATCGCCGCGTCATGAGTACGATCCCAGAGCATGTGGTCGGTCGTGGTCGTCGAGCCGCCCAGGCCGGTGTCGACGAAGCTCTGGCGCGTCGTCTCGACGGGAATCGTATTGCCCATGACGTCGGTCCCGCTGCCTGTACTGGAGGTGGTCAGCGCATAGTCGGTGGCGACCCGGTTCACCGTGCCCTCCACCTTGCCGCTGGTGGCGTTGATCAGATAGGTTCGGGAGAGCATCTTGCGCACCGCGATCACTTCCGACTTCCAGCACAGCGCCGGCCGCTTGCGCAGCAGCGACACCACCAGCTGGGGCTTGGTGAAGTGCGTGAATGCGCCGGTCACGCCACTGTCCTTACGGACGGCCTGCTCGACCCGCGTCGCGGCGACCTTCGGAGTGCGCGCGATCGCGTCCTCGTCGAGTCCCCTGGCGAAACGGCCGTGAACCGCGTGGATCTCGCCGTTGGCGCGGATGTGGACGGTCAGCGAGCGCTGATAGACGGGCACGCTGTGGACCACCTGGTCGTACCGCAGGTGTCGGACGCCGCAGTCGTCCGGCTTCAACATGCTGCGAGCCACGTTCAGCCGCAGCTGATTGTCCGCGTCGGCGATGCCGAAGAGCGCACCCTGTTTGCTGAGGAAGCGGCGCGCGATCTTGCGCGGGCCTTCGTGGCTGGGTTCACTCAGCTGGCCCGCGAGAAAGCTGGGCGAGGGTTGGTCCGGACGCCATGAGATCTCGAGGCCCGGGTTCTTGCGGAGCAGACGCTCGAGCGCGGCGATCTGAGGTGCCGGGGCCTTGCTCGGGCCGGGGCGCCGTAGCAGGCGCAGTGGATCCGCGGCTGGAGCTGGCTGCGGTTGCTGTGGCTGTGGCTGTTTCTCTCCGAGTCGGATCGTCGGCTCGGCGGGCCG
>CAZANL010000931.1:0-1886 GCA_964486115.1 uncultured Planctomycetota bacterium | reverse complement strand
GACACCTCGGGTTTCAGCGGGCTGGTGTTCGATACCAGTTTGCGATGGGACCTGAGTCAGCGGACGCGGCTGTTCATCGGGGCCGTGCGAGAGTTGCAGCTGTCCTCTGTGAGCAACTTCAAGGAGGCGACCATCGGACGGGTCAGCGTGGTTCACGAGCTGATCCCGCAGAAGTTGTTGGCCAGGCTGAGGTTCGAGGTGAATCGCCAGCGGTCCTCCGACGGGCCTGAGGGCAATGATCCGCGCAATACCCGCTTTCTCGCCGCCCTCAAGTTCGACTACAAATTTCGTTCGTGGCTGGTGTTCGATATCTCGTATCAATACCAGCAAAATTCTTCGAATCAGGATGATGGGGATTTCTTCCAAAATCTGGTGACTGTCGGCGTAAATTTCAAGTTCTAGACTGGCCAGGGGGTAGTCAGGATATCGGTGAATCGCCAGGGATGTCGGGTTGTGCTTGGGATTGGTGTGATTCTGCTGCTGATGGCGTGCAGCAGTGTGTCCCCTGTCTTCCCACCGAATGTCCCCAGAAAGCGTGATTGTCCCCAGGTTACGATAGTAGACGTTCCGGCCGATCTTGATCGGCCCCTCGAAGACGTGGTGCTCCAGGCTGGAGACCGAGTGCAGGTCAAGGTCTACTCTGTCGACAAGAGCCTGGTGCCCGGCTGCTCCAAGACCTTCACGGTGCCCGCGCGTGGCGTGCTGAATTACCCCTATCTGAGCAAGCTGCAGCTGCGCGGAAAGAAACTGGGGGAGTTCAAGTCACTGCTGGACAAGGCCCTCCGCGGGCGTGTGGTCAAGAACCCCTCGATCACGCTGGAGGTGCTTGATTTTGCCCCGCGGCGAGTGACCCTTGTCGGGCTTTTCGTTGCTCCCGGCGTCTACGAACTGAATCCGCTGAAGAGGCGGAGTCTGGTGCTCGAGGTGTTGGATAACGGCCGAGGACTCAGGTACAACGCTGCGCGCCACAGGATGATCCTCCGCCGACAAAACCCGTTTCACTTCAGCCAGACGATTCTCAACTGGTGCGAACTGGTCAAGCCGGGGGCTGAACCGATTGTATTGCAGGGAGGCGATCGGTTAGAGGTCCAGGTGGTCGAGCCCTTGCGGATCATCGGAGCGGTGAACAAGCCGATCATCGAGTTGAAGTACCCCACCAAGCCGATCCGGATTCAGGAACTTGTTCAACTGGCAGGTGGCCTGGCCGAATTCGCCGTCAGTGAGATCGAGATCCGTAGAAAAGGGCAGGATGGCAAGTGGGGCACGATCAAGGTGGACTATGACGAGATCTCCAAGAACCCTCAGTCTCAGCATAACCTGGAACTGCTGCCCGGTGATCGGGTCTCGGGCCATATCCCCGCATGGCTGCAGCGCATTCGAAATCTCAAGTTCGGGCGCCTCCGGTTCGTCCCGTCCTACCGTCAGGAGGTCGAGTTCGACGACAATGTATTTCTCAATGACAAGGGGGAAGGGCGGGGACGGGAGTCGGACGTGATCTTCACAGAGCGTCCTGGGCTACGGTTAGAGCTCGGCTACAAGAAGATCAATGCCAAGCTGGACTACCTGGGAAAGATCAGACACTACCTGCGAAATCCGGAACTCAACACCGAGGGTTTTGCCGGTGATGTGCACCTGGACCTCGATCTGGGACTGAATCAGGATCTGGTCGTGTTCGAGCGCCAGAAGGCCCGCTGGTTTGTCAGGGTGACCAATGACGTGTCCGGTCGATCGGATCCAATCGATTTAGTGGACCCCGAGCTGGTCGCACGTTTGAAGAACGTGTTCAAGGCCCGCAGCGGGTTCGAGTTCAAGCGGGGCGAAGCCTATCTCGAATACCGCAACAGCTACCTGCATGTGCTCAAGTCACAATTCAAGCGTGTGCAGCA
>CAZANL010000930.1:0-1893 GCA_964486115.1 uncultured Planctomycetota bacterium | reverse complement strand
TCACGAGGACGCCTACATCGTGTTCCGCTTCTCGGAAAACCTGGCAGCAGGCCTCGGGCTACGACCGCATCCGCAGGCGCCGGTCTGCGAAGGCTATTCGAACCTGCTGTGGATCGGGCTGATCGCTGCTGGTGTCAGCTGCGGAATACCGGCGGCAGTGGCGTCACTGTGGCTGGGCGTGGCTTCTGGGCTCGGCTGCCTGGCGCTGGCTGACCGACTGGCGTGCCGACTCGGCACCCGAGGCTGGGCGCGGTTGTTCACGCCACTGCTCGCGCTGACCAGCGTGCACTTCTTGCGCCACATGGCCAGCGGTCTGGAGACCACGCTGTTCAGCTGCCTGCTGCTCGGCCAGGTGCTGTCCCTGCCCGAGGAACCAGGACACAGGAGGCGCCTGATCCTGTCCGGCCTGCTCGGCTTCCTCATCGCGCTAACCCGACCGGAGGGCGCGCTCTACGTGTGTGCGCTGGGCGCCATGCGCATTCGACGGTGGCGCAGCGACTGGCCCGCCTGGCTCTCCTTTCTGGTTCCCCTGGGGATCTACCACGCTTGGCGCTACAACCTGTTCGGCCTGGTCTTTCCCCGCTCCTACTATGTCAAGGTGATCTACCTCTCCGGTCCGTTGGAAGAGCGGATAGCGAGCGGGCTGTCTTACCTCGGGCGCGTTACTCGGTCGATGCCCGAGATCGCCTTACTGCTCGCCGCGGGCGCAACCCACGCTGCCTGTTATCGGCGCAGGGCGGCAGTACCGTTGATCGGGCTGGTGGCGGTCAATCTGGCCTTCGTCCTGCTGGCCGGAGGGGATCTGCCGACCTTCACATACTGGCGCTTCCTGCTTCCGACCTTCTTCGTCAGCGCCATGCTGACGAGCACCGCACTCACCGGGCAGCGCCGCGTGCTCGGGGCACTCGCCCTCGGCGCAGCCCAGCTGGCCTGGTTCTACCCCTCGCAGGAAGCCTATCGCGAGGACCGTCCACTGCTGCTGCTGACCCACTCCGGACAGCTGACCGAACAGCGCGGCGGCGTGACCAACATGGAACGCGCACTCGGCCGACACCTGAGACGAACCCTGCCGCGAGATGCCGAGATCGCCGGCCGTGCGTCAGGCAAGATCCCCTATTTTTCACGGCGACCATTCCTCGATCTTCTCGGACTGGTCAGTCCGGAGCTGACTCCCTGGACACGCAGCAACGAACGACATGCCGCTGATCCACGAGCTGGATTATCGGCTGCAGAAGGTGTTCTACCGAGCGGATCAAGCTGGATGGTCTTTCCGCGCGCTCTCACGATCGTCCGGACAGTGGCTGTTCGGGCCCACTGGTTCATTGACCATCGGAGAGCTTCCGTTCGACAACCTGGCCGACACCCTGGTCACTGTCGGGCGTGAGCGGATCTGGTTTCTGAATACACTGGGCCAGAGGGTCGAATCCGACGCACGTCAACGCCAGCCCAAGCTCTGGCTCCATCTCCCGGCCTCCCGGCTATCCGGGGGCAATCTCGCCGTCATCAAACAGCTCGTGCTGGACCAGAGCGAATTTCCCGCTCGCGGCATCTGGAACATCGACCTCCACCAGAGCGGTCTGTTCCGCATCTGGGTCCGGCTGTGCAGCGCCGACCCTCGCCCAATGACCTGCCTGTGGGACGGCGTGGTGGTGGGGTTCAATTCGGCCACGACCGGCAGCTACGAGCAGGAGGACCTGATGTGGTTTCCGATCGCCCAGGTGGTGGCCCTTGCCGAGCACCATACCCTCGAATTACGCAGCCGCAGTTACTTCCCATACGTTCAGGCGGTCGGGGTGGAGCGCTTGCGCTGAGCTGACGCGGCGACCAAACGACCGCGTTCGGCCAATTCACTCACGCCAGCCACCCCACGAGCTCGTACGAGCTCCGGTCAGC
>CAZANL010000929.1:546-1893 GCA_964486115.1 uncultured Planctomycetota bacterium | reverse complement strand
ACAGCTGTCATGCCAAGGCACACACCGTATGGACCCTGTCTCGGCATGCGCACGCGATGGAAACCCTGAGGCGGGTGAAGCACCAGCTCGACCCGGAGTGCGTGGTGTGTCATGTGACCGGGCTGGACGTGCGGGGTGGGTACACCAGCCGGACCGAGACGCCTGCGCTGGCGCGAGTCAGCTGCGAAAGTTGTCACGGACCGGGCGGTAAACATGTGAAGACCGAACAGAAGGCTGACATCCTGCGAGGGTCCGAGGCGACCTGTCGGGGTTGCCACACCGTAGAGCACGATCCGCACTTCGACATCAAATCACGATGGAAAAAAATTGCACACTAGCTTTGTTTCTGCTGCTCGTCTCGATGGCGGCAGGCGGATGCAATCGCGCGGAGGAAGGCGGGGGACAGCCCGCACCCGAACCTAGTCCCTATCAGTATCCTTCGTCCGGCGGGAATAAAGTGTACCGCGGGCCGATGGTTCTCAACGAGCCGCCCTTGTCGGCAGATCCCGGACACGTCGACTTCGGACGTATCTTCGACCGGGACACGGTGACCAAGAAGTTCAGCGTGACCAACGCGGGTAAGAAGACGCTCACACTGATCAAGGTGGAGACCAGCTGCGGCTGCACTGCGGCGACACCACTCGTCGGGGGGAAGGCGATCACACTGCCGTACGGCCTCCCGCCCGGGAAGACCCTCAAGCTACCGGTCGCATTAGATCCGCGAGGTCGCAGTGGTAAGCAGAACCAGTGGGTCGAGCTGATGAGCAACAACCTGACCCGGCCGTTGACCCGGATCAAGATCGAGGCCGAGATCCTCCAGGAGGTCGGCCTCGAGAGCTATTTGTTCTTCGGGGTCGTTTCCCGGGGAAAGGCGGTCACCCGGACAATCCAGTTGACCGGCTACCCGCCGGACAAGCTGCGGGTTACCGGCGTCGAGAGCAGCTCGCCCTATGTGACGGTCGAGGTCGGACGACCCAAGCCCCCAGGCCGGAAGGGGGACCCGGTGGCTATCCCGATCAGCGTCACGCTGGCTGCTAATACTCCGTCCGGACGTATCGAACAGGACATCTGGGTCAAGACCAATAGCTCCCGCTTCCCACGAAAGAAGGTGTTCGTCTTGGCGCTGATTCGAGGATTGATCGACGTCAATCCCTACCGACTGAGGATCACGGTGGGTTCCCGGCCGAGAGCAACGGTTTCACTCACCAGCCGCAAGGTGAAGGTGGAGGTCCTCGAAGTTCGCTGTACGATACCCTATCTGAGCTGGAAGCTGCACCCGAGGCGAGGAAACAACCAGTCGGTGCTCTTCGAGTTGTCCAGTCCGCCGAAAGACATCAGCGGCCTGGT
>CAZANL010000929.1:0-536 GCA_964486115.1 uncultured Planctomycetota bacterium | reverse complement strand
CTTCGACCACAGCGGCGGGCTACCTTGGCAGGCCAGCGGCCTGGTGCGCGGGAGTATCGAGATCAAGACCAACAGCACGGAACGGCCGACCATCACGATCCCCGTGATACTGGATTTCGGTCAGCCGAAAAAGGACTGAGATCATGCCAATCAACCTCAAGGTTCGTGACCGAAATGGTGAGCGTGTGATCGAGATGCGCCAGGACCGAGCTACTTTTGGGCGCTCGACCGACTGCACGGTGCTGATCGAAGACACCATGGCGTCGCGCGAGCACTGCCGGATCGAGAAGGTCAGTGACAGCGAATTCAAGTTGATCGACCTGGAGAGTCGCAATGGTACGCGGGTCAATGGGGTCCACGTCAATCAGCACAAGTTGGGCCATGGGGACCAGATCCAGATCGGCGAGGTGACGGTGGTGTTCGAGCAGCAGGGGCAGGCCAGGACCTCTCCGAACGCTCCCGCGGGCCAGCGACCGAGCCAGTCGCGGGCCGGTAGCCGTAGCAAGCACTCTACACGTCGGGTGGCTCGCCGCAGG
>CAZANL010000928.1:0-1896 GCA_964486115.1 uncultured Planctomycetota bacterium | reverse complement strand
TGACCATCAGCCCGTCGGTCGTGTTCGAGCCTGCAGGCCCGCCGGTTGGATCGCGGGACCACAGCTCTCTGGGCGTGATTGTCATGGGTCTCGCGAGCATCTGAGCACCTGCCCCCGGACAGCCATTGGGATCTTGCCCGGGTCTGCAAGGGGGCTTCCCGCGAGCCGCCAATCTCCATCACGGGCCTTGACATTCTTTGGGTTTGTAGTCTGCTGGGGCGGGGGGCACGACTGAAGCACGACTGAAGCACGAGGGGGCGTGAGCGTGACAAGCAGACAAGAGCGAGGGGCTGGATGGATGGGGTGGGGCCGGATCGACTACCCGGTGGGGGGTCGCCGATGAGCGCCTCGACCCGAAAGCGCGTGAGTCCTGGGACGAATTACAAGGAGGGCAAGCTTTTTCAATTCCGCGGCGGAGAGGGGCGCGGAACGATTCAGGTCGTGCGTGCGTGGCCGCCCGCCGCCTGGTTTGCCGAGTGCGGAGACCAGGGGCGCTCCCCGTGGAGGCACAATCGGCCCCGGTTGTCGTATTCACACATGGCCTCAGAGGCCCGGCTCGGGCACCGCGAGACCGAAGCCGGCGGCTCCGAATCCCAAGACCGGCTCACTGCCGGGGAGGCCGGGGAAAGCACAGCGAATAAATCACGACAGCGGACGCTCCCTTTCGAAGGGTGCCCGTTGGTCGACGGGGAGGCCGAGTTTCACTGGAGGCAACGCAGGGCACGCGTCTATCGAGATTTTCTTGCGCAGATTCCGGCCGACCCGCTGGCCTGGGCGAAGCGACTGCCGAGCAGGCAATTCTCGGGTCTGTCCACAATCGCGCGAGTTCCAGGATCCGCCCCCGCCGATTTGATCCTCAGCAATCTCGGCTGTTTCATGGCGACCGCCAACCTGTGGGTCTTCTTGCCCGACCCGCCAAAGTGGTGCATGCGAACGGTGCGTCGCCTGCTCACCACCAAGAGGCAGCACGAGATCCTCGGCTTTTTGGGCTTCCCTGCAACCAGGTCGTGCAGTCGGATCGTCAGCCGAGTGGTTCCCGCCGCCATGGGCGGCTTTCGAGGAATCACGAGGCTCCTCTACCTCAGAGCAGCTCTGCGCGAAGAGCACCCCGTGGTGCCCCACCTCCGCAGAATCGGGGCCTCGGTTCTATCACTGCTGCAACCGTCCTTCGCTCCCGTGGTCACTCCGCGGTTTCTGCTCGATGTTTCAGAGGTCCGCGAGGGCGATGCCGTTCCGCACGCGGCCCGTCTGCTCCGCGACACACTGCGCATGGGCGAACTGTTGGAAGAGGCCCCGACCACGATCCGCAGCCTGGACCACCTGTTTGCGCGCCATCGCTACTTCATTGAAGAAATGCGACCCGAGCGGCTGGCTGCTCGTGGGACCCTCGACACGCCGTTTCCTCCTCCCCCCATCGACGGAACGGCGCGCATCCGCCCCTGTAGAACTCCGCGTGAACTGATCAAACTCGGGCGCGACGGAAAGAACTGTGTTGGCTCAAAGCTCCTGCAATGCGCTGAATCGAAGTCGTTCGTCTATCGGGTCGAAGTGCCGTCTGGCCGGCCGGCCACCCTGGAGCTCCGGCCGCACCCCAAAGAGGGCAGGTGGGTGCTCGCGGAACTGAAGGCTGCCCGCAATGCCCGCCCGAGTCGTACGGTTCAGGCCCTGGTCAAGGCCTGGATGGCCGACGCAGACAGCGCTCCAGTCGTCGCGATCCTCTAGAGGAGGAGCGAACGACAACAGGCAGGCAGAGATCTTCATCCCCCCATCCTCGCACATCCCCCCCAAGCCGCAACGCTGGGCTGGGGGAGGGGGCCTCTAGGACACCTACGGACAGAACGTGACCATCAGCCCGTCGGTCGTGTTCGAGCCTGCAGGCCCGCCGGTTGGATCGCG
>CAZANL010000927.1:0-1910 GCA_964486115.1 uncultured Planctomycetota bacterium | reverse complement strand
GATCGGTGATCTCAGCGGTTCGTCGCGTCATGTCGGGCGCTGGACCGCACCCCCGCCCCGCAAGCAGCCCACCGAGTCGTGAGAACGGCGCGTTACCCCAAACTCAGGGGTAGAGTCGCTCGCGACGCCAGGAATCGCCGTCGCGCAGGAACAGCAGTCGGTCGTGAAGACGCGAGTCGCGGTGCTTCCAGAATTCGATGCGCAGCGGGCTGAGCAGGAAGCCGCCCCAGAATGGTGGTCGGGGAACGGTCGCATTCTCGAAGCGTGCCTCCCGGATCCGATAGCGGGTTTCGAGAGCGTCGTGCGTGGGGAGTTCGGCGCTCTGTCTGGAGGCCCACGCCGCAATCTGGCGGGATCGGGGGCGTCCGGCAAAGTACGCGTCCGAGTCCCCTTCGTCCAGCCGCTCGACCGGCCCATTGACCCGTACTTGCTCGTTCAGCGAAGCCCAGTAGAAGCAGAGCGCGGCATGTGGGTTGGCCGACAGCTGGCTCGCCTTCCGGCTGGTGTAGTTGGTGTAGAAGCGAAAGCCCTTTGTGTCGACGCCGTGGAGCAACACGATTCGCGCGCTGGGGTGCCCTTCGCTGTCGGCAGTCGCCAGGGTGACCGCTCGGTGGTCGCCGGGTTCTGCCTGCTCGGCGCGCCCGAAGGCGTCGAGAAAGGCGTCGATCGGATCATGGTACTGTTCGGCCCACATGCTACCGCTAATAAGGGCAGTTGGGGCACCGGTCAAGATGTACAATATGAAACGGATGCGCAACGTCTCCTGGATGATAGTGATAAGCTTGGTTCTGGTGGGCCCCGCGTCGGGTTCGGAGACCGTTCCAGGGAGTCCTGCATGGTGGAGCGAGCGGCTTGCCGATCGGCGCAGCGTAGCTCGTCATGCCGCCCGTCAGCAGCTCCTGGCGACGGGTGAGGCTGCGGGGTGGATCTTGAAGGTGCTGGCTGTCGACCGGGATCCATGGGTGCGGCAGGAGGTGGCTCTGGCGTTGGGGGAGCTGCCCGGCTCGAGCGTCGTCTCGATCCTGGTCCAGCTCTACTTCGACCCCGATCCTCGCGTCTCACATGCCGCGGCGAGCAGCTTGGTGCGTGACGGTTCTGACGCATATTCCGCGATCAAGGCACGTTTTGCTGTCGAGATCGACCCTGAGCGCCGTCAGCGCCTGGGTTGGCTGGTCGAGCAACTCCTCGCTGGGCTGGTGGAGTGGCATCTGCAGCAGCAGATCACACCGGCCGGGGGCATTGGCTCCTGGTCCGACAAGTACACCGCACTCAAGCGCTACCGTCCGGATGCTGTTCCGGTGCTGTTGCGTCTGTTCGGCGACGAGTCCTATCGTCCGGTTTACCGGTTTGACGAGTCGCGGAAGTTCCTGATACGTGAGCTGGCGGGGATGGCTCTGGCCGAGATGCAAGATCGCTCAAAAGCGGTGCGGCTGGTCCTGGAGCGAGTGTTGCGGGACGAGAAGCTGATCTCGCACCAGCAGACGGCTCGGGCGACACTGTTCAAGCTTGGCTTTCCCCGGCTGCTCAACGAGCAAGTGGCGAGTCTGCAGCGCCGGCTGTCGCGCCCTGCACTGGACCCCAGTCGGCGGGTCAGGTGGCTGGATGAGCTCGCATCGTGCTATTATGTGCAAAAGAAGTACTCAGCGAGTATCAGCTGCTACCGGGCGATCCTCAAGGTCACGCCGAGAAACAACAACGCGCTCTACAATGCCGCTTGCGGCTACGCGCTGTTGGGGCAGGTGACCGAGGCGCTGGACCACCTGAAGCGGGCGATAGAGGCCGGCTTCACTGATCGGGCACATGTCATGGCGGACGGAGACTTAAGGAACTTGCGCAAGGACCCACGATTCGAGAAACAGATCCTGGGGCACCCAAAGCTGAAGCAGGTGGGGCCACGGTGAAGCTGGTGA
>CAZANL010000926.1:0-1914 GCA_964486115.1 uncultured Planctomycetota bacterium | reverse complement strand
AGCTCTGGTAGTGCAGGTTGAACTTGCGCTCCTGGATCTTTTTGTGGCCCACGCGCCAATCGACGGCCGTCATGTCCAGGTCGATCCCGTGCTCGGCGTAGTCCTCCTTGATCACGGTCATGATCCGCTCCCAGGAGGGGCTCTTGGTGATGTTCATCGCGACCCGAAACGGGTTGCCATCTGCGTCGACCAGCCAGCCCGCCTTGTTGCGGGTCTTGTACCCCGCCTCGGCCAGCAGCTGCGCCGCCCGCCGCGGGTTGTAGCGAATCTTCGGGTTCTCCTTGTTGCCCCAGGGGCCGGCCGGCCAGTAGGAGTCGAGGATTTCGTACTCGTTGAAGAACAGCTTCTCGATCAGCTTCTCGCGGTTGAACAGGTAGGCGAACGCCCGCCGCACACGCTGGTCGTCGAACGGCTTCTTGCGCATGTTGAACACGAACCCGGAGAAACCCTGCGCCTTGTGGGTGTAGATCTTGCGCTTGAGCACCCAGCCCTTGTTGAGCGTCTCGGCCCACTTGTCCGAGACCGTGGCCGGGTCGCACTCCTCGACCCAGCGCTGGGCCTTGTTGATCCGGTACCAGTCGATGTCACCCTTCTTGACCTTCTCGAACTGGATCCGCAGCTCGCGAATGACGACCCACTTGATCTTGTCGAAGTTGTTCGTCCCGGTCGACCAGCGCTCCTTCCAGCCCCAGTAGTCCTTGCGCCGGGTCAGGGTCAGCGACTCCTGATCGATGAAGTCCTTCTCGCGGTTGGCGACGCTATACGGCCCGCTCCCCATCATCATGTTCCACTGGTAGTGCCGGATATAGTCCGCGCCGTTGCAGCCCACGTACTTGGCGGGGTAGATCGACATCCCACCGAAATACGAGAAATGGCGCCAGTTCAGATTCTTGGTCTGGACCTCGATCGTGTGCTTGTCGATGATCTTCGGCTCATGGAACTCGCCATAGAGCAGCACGTTCATTGGATCCTTGCGGTCCGCGCTGACCATGTGCCTCCAGGTGGCCAGCACGTCATCGGCGGTCACCTCGGTGCCGTCGGCCCAGCGCGCCCGCGAGTTGATCCGGAAGCGCAAGATCTGACTCTTGCCATCGTCGGCCTGCTTGATTTGCCAGTAGCTGGCCAGCCCCGGCATCCAGCTCAGCGTGTTCGGATGCAGACCCACCAGGCTCTCGTAGACCAGGGACTTCACCTGGTTGGACTGGACGTAATTGGAGCCCGGACCGTCGGTGCGCAGGTTCAGCGGGAAGCTGGTCCAGGCCTGCACCAGCAGGCCCCCCGTCTTGGCCGCCGGGTCACCGATCAACTCGTACTCTTTGTTGGTCTGCCAGTCCTTCTGGTCGAAGGGCGCCGTGGCGGGGAATTTGGGGCTATAGGCCTTGGCCACGGCATCCAGCCTGGCGGCCAGCTCCTCGGCCGATTCCTCGGCAACCGCCGGCGACGCCTGCCCGACAATCAGGCAGATCAAGGTGGCCAGAACGATACGCTGCAACATCACCTGCTCCTTTGTGCTTACCCGTTGGTACGGTGCAACTTCTGGTTCGGTACATCTTCTGCTGGGAACAGTGAAGGTACGCGCAACCGCCCCCCAGATCAAGCCTCGTCACCATCGAGGGTTACATTCTGATCGCTGCTCTGCATCGCCCGGGCTCGATATTCGACAAACAGCGCGCGATACTTGTCCGGCAGCCGAATCGGCGTGAAGGTTTCCAGGTCGACCGCGGCGACGGTCACCCGACCCGTGGCGCAAGTCTCGGGCTGCCCCTCGGCCCGTGCTCGGGACCAGTCCTTGGCGTTGCTCGCCAATCGGCGCTGGGCGGCGTCCCATATCCGGTTGCTCACCAGTTGGTCGAGCGTCTTGTCGGGGCCGAAGACCCGAACCTCGATGATCTCATGGGGAAGCCGCTTCACCTT
>CAZANL010000925.1:979-1918 GCA_964486115.1 uncultured Planctomycetota bacterium | reverse complement strand
GATTCTAGCATGGAAGGGGGGGCGTGCAAGGGGTGGCCGGACCTCCGGCACCCTCAGGGTCGGGGGCAGGTGTGGGTCCTCTGGGATGGCTGGTCAGGATGCGCAGCCACGTCGAGAATCCGGGCCATTGCGCAGTTTTGGCCTCGCCGGGTCGTCTCGCACCATGATGTAGACCGCTGTCAAGGCGAGCAACGCGATCGGCACCACCAATGTCAGCACGACACCGCCGGTGTAGGCCCACCACAGATGGGCGCTCTGCAGCGGCGTATGGGGCCCCATGACGCCCCCCGCGTGGCGTAGTTCGAGCAGGAACAGAAGAGATCCGCCGAGAATGCTCGAGAGCGCGAGGATGCCGCTCAGCCGCGGTACTAGCGAGAGCTCGATCAGTTCGGCCGCGGCGCAGCTGAGCAGCCACATTCGCGCGGCCCAGGCCAGGGCGACCAGCGCTCCACCGATGCGGACGGCCTCGATGGCTCCATGTTGCTCGATTGCCGGATACCGATGGACCAGCGAAAGGACCGCGGTCAGCATCGTCACGCGAGTCAGTCCGGCCAGGCCTTGGCGAGTGGGGCGTTTCCAGCCGATCACCCCACACCACAGCCAGAGGCTCAGGGACACACCGGCCAGCAGCGCCAGTTCGACCCAGCCGCCGGCGACGAGCGCCAGCGGAACGCCGATCAGCAGTGGGATGTTGGAGCCCGCGACGCGTTTGATCAGGCCTGCCACGCGCGATAGTCCTCGTAGGTGTCCACATCCCGCAGCACTTTCAACTGCGAGGTCTTCCAGCCGATGGCCTGGGCGTTTTGCAGCGTTCGGCGCCGGACCTGGTCTGTGCTCCAGGCCACCCCGTCGAACAGTCCAGGATCGACCCGGCTGACCCCGATCAGGTAGTAGCCCCCGTCTTCGGCCGGCCCGAGCACCAGATCGTGCTCACTGAGT
>CAZANL010000925.1:0-969 GCA_964486115.1 uncultured Planctomycetota bacterium | reverse complement strand
CGATCAGCACCGGTGTTGTCTCGAAGGCCGCCAGCATCTTGGTCCCGAGGTCCCCGGAGACCTGAGGGACGTAGGTCCAGTCGGGCTCGCCGATCATCCGTCGCACACCGGTCTGATCGTCATCTGGTGTGTAGTGCACCACGATTTCCGCGCGCGTCGCACGCGCCGCCCGGCAGGTCGCGGCGACCAGATCTCGGTAGACTGCCACTGCCTGGTCGTCTCCCAGGCGGGCAGCGAGACGGGTCTTGGTCTGGCCGGCGATCGGTGCACGGGCGAAGATTCCCAGTTTCCAGTCGGTCATCGGTCAGGGATAATAGCAGGCAACCGATGCATCATGTGCTGATTTATACCTCCGTGGAGTGCTGTCTGTGCGACGCGGCCAAAGCGGTCATTGCTCCGTTTTGCGCGACCCACGGCGTGACGGTCGAGGAGATCGACATCACGGGCAACGAGGCGCTCGAGGGGCGTTTTGGCGAAACCGTCCCGGTGATCTACGTCGACGGCAAGAAGCGCTTTGTCGGGAAGGTCGACCCGATGCTGTTCCGGCGGCTGCTAGCCGCTGGTGGCTCTGGTGCCCAATCGTGATGTTCGGACGATCGGCTGATACCGATCTTCTCTCGTCGGCTAACCGGCTGAGGTGGCCTCAGCCTTCGATTTTGCGCAGTGCTTCGCGGGCGTGATCGGCAACTGGCGCGTCGGGATCTTCAAGAGCCTTGCGTAGAGCACCGGCCGCTCGTGGGTCACCGAGACGTCCCAGTGCCGCAGCGGTTCGCCAGCGGACGCCCCGTGAGTGGTCGAACAGGAGCGGGAGCATCGAGGGCGTGGCGCGATGGCAGCCCAGTTTGCCGAGTGCGACCACCGCAGCGCGTCGCACGTACTTTGATTCGTCCTCGAGCAATGCCATCAGTGGGCTGATCGCCGATGGGTCTTCGTGCATTCCCAGGGCTTCGGCGGCTGCCGAGCGCAGGT
>CAZANL010000924.1:0-1925 GCA_964486115.1 uncultured Planctomycetota bacterium | reverse complement strand
ACCGCGTACACTAGGACGGGCCGTTGCAGCAGCCTGTGAGGCTGTGAGAGCGTTCGAGCCCCCGTGCAGTTATTGATCTAGCAGCTGTTTTCAGATGGGTGGATTTCCTGAACCAGCGCTCACTCGCATGGTATGATATCCAGCAGTTGCGGCTGCCTTTCTGCTTGAATAGACAGGGCTGTGCTGCACATTGCTAGCTAGCAGGTACTGGCGAAGATATTGACACACGCGTATCGCAGTCGCACCTCAACATCTTGATTGATGGTGTAAGGCACTACCCAGGAGGTAGTTACATCCCGGGGACGTAGCTCAATTGGGAGAGCACCACGTTCGCAACGTGGGGGTTGGCGGTTCGATCCCGCTCGTCTCCACCATAAAAGCCGCCCGAGGCATTGCTGATGCCGGGCGGCTTTTTGGCCTTTGTGGGATCCCTTGATTCAGACGCACCGTGCGCTCTTTTCGAGCATCGTGATCGGGGATCCTGGCCGGATGCGGGATGGTATACCCATCTGGTCTCGACAGATCTGACGACTCCCTGAGGTGAGGCGGTGACTGGGGCATTCAAGCGGCCGAGTCGCGATCCTCTCTGGCATCTAGGAAATGCCTGAGCGTTTCGCTGGAGTCATAGCGAAAGGAGAAGTCCGTCTCGTCCTTGATCTTGTCGTTGCTGACGACCCAAGGGTGGCTGACGAACGGCAACCACCCGGCGGGCGCCTCTCCGAAACGCTTGAGCCCTAATCGCCAGAAGATGCCGGCCATCATGTGCAGCAGCGAGTAGGGCAGGCGGCGCACGGTCTACCCGCCATGGCGGCCACGTCGCACATCGGCAGGGTCCCATCCGCGCCGAGGTTGTAGATCCCGCCGCGCCGCGTCTTCAGCAGGTGATGCAGGGCACGCACAACGTCTTGCTCATGAATGAATTGAAGCGGTGGGTCGAGACCACGAGCTGCCATGAACGACGGCTGATCGAGCAATCGGCTCATCCAGTTGTTCATGTTGGGGCCCATCACGACGGCAGGCCGGGCGACGATCAGCACCGTCTCGGGGTTACGTCGGGCGAACGCCTCGCACAGGTCCTCTTGCTGGCACTTGTGCCAGGCATAGGTGAAGTCGGAGGTGGCCCGCAGCGGGCTCTCCTCGGACAGTATCAAGGGATTGTCGGCGAGCGCTCCACAGGCCGTGGCGCTGGTCACCACCAGCACTACCTTGGTGCGGGCCTGCTCGCACGCGTCGAAGAAGTGGCGAGTGCCCTCCAGATTGACTCGCTCCATCGCTTGGATGTCACGAATCGGATTGAGGATGAACGCCAGGTGCACCGCATAGTCCAGGTCGGCTTCGCTGAACAGCTCGGCAAATGGATGTTCCACCGAACGCTGGTGGTATTCGAGTTATGCAATCGGTGGTGACGGTTCTGGCGTGACATCGATGCCACCACTCTTTGCACGTCCGGATCGGTCTCGAACGAACGCGCCAGTTCCCGGCCGATGTAACCGCTGACTCCGGTAATGGCCAAGTTGCCCATGGGGCGGTCTCCCTCTTATACCCTCCCAGCTGGATGTTCCTGGCCTTGGTGGGTGGCTCAGCCCTCGAGGTTGATCAGGTTGCCCAGCAGATCATCAGGGTCGATCGTCTTGGGCGAAGTGCTCTTTTCGCTCACGTCACCATCGATGGGCGCGGCACCCTCTGCCACAGTGTCTTCGTCAATCCCAGACGCCTCATCAAGTCGCTCCTGGGTCAATTCGCTGCGCGCAGCCGCGGCCATCTTGCTGGCACTGGCGGCAACGGCTCTGTCCTGCCCCGAGGGGTTGGCCGGTGCCAGCGCGGCTCGCCGGATCCGATCGGCTTTCTGGATCGTGGCCTCGGGGTCGTTGGGGACCTTGGAGACGTCGATCGAGACCTCCCCACCGACGGCGTAGCGGTTGCCG
>CAZANL010000923.1:0-1931 GCA_964486115.1 uncultured Planctomycetota bacterium | reverse complement strand
CCGGTCGAGGCCTTGCGCTCGCCCCAGCTGACCGGCCGCTGGGAGGCCCGGCTCTCCGCGATCGCCGAGGGTCTGGAGACGCGCATGGAATTCATGCGGGACATCCGGTCGTTCACCGGCGCGGTCGTGGTCGATATCCGGCAGGCGCCAGCGGCTCAGCCCATTCAAGGCGACGAGAGCTCGAGACCCCAGGCAGACCCCCTGGGAGACTGCCCGGCCTGTGGCACCGCGGTCAGGCCCCGCGGATCGGTGTTCACCTGCGACACGGGCCGCGAGTGTCCATTCGTCGTGTTCGCAGAGACCAGTCATGCCATGATTTCCGAGGAGGCCGTCCGCCGCCTGCTGTCGACCGGATCCAGCGACCTGATTCGAGGGTTCAAGACGCGCGATGCACAGCCATTCGACGGGGTGCTCCGCTGGAACGGGCAGCGTGTGATCCCGGTTCGCATCGACGAACGCGAGATGGCTGGTGCCGCCGGCAGCTGCCCTGACTGCGGTGGAGACGTCACCTTCCGCGACGGTCGCTGGCGCTGCGCTGGATGCCCGTTCACGCTGGCGGCCAAGATCATGGAGCGGCCGATCCGACCGACCGAAGCCACCAGCCTGCTGGAAAACGGACGAACCTCCCGTCTCTACGGGTTCCGCCAGAAGAGCGGCGCATTTTGCAAGGCGACGTTGATCCTCGATCCAGAAGGGCAGGTACGCGTCGACTTCTCCAAGCCGCCGGGAAAGGGTCCCCGGGGCCTCCCCGCGGGAGGCCCGCTACCGGCCTTCGATCACCCGCTAGACTGCCCCCTCTGCGTGCAGCGCGGTACACTCGACCCGGGCTACCTGGTCGCTGGCAAATCGGCCTGGGGCTGCTCGGCCTGGAAACAAGGCTGCCCCCTGCAAGTGCCCTTCGTTCTGTCCGGACGGGAAATGAAGGAGGAGGAGGTCCTACGGCTGCTGGGCAAGCACCGGGCGACCAAGTGGCTGAGAGGCTTCAAGGCTCGTGATGGGCTGCCCCGACGAGAATCCTGCCGCGTTCTGATTCAACTCGACGCGGAATGCGGCTGGACCCTCGAGGAAAAACCACGCGCTAGCGGTCGTTGATGATCGCGGTCTGGTCCTAGCGCCCCTTCATCGTCATGCCCATCGCCTCGCCAGCAAGAATGCCGCCCTTTTGCTTGTCACACCAGTAGGTCCCCCGCAGCTGCTTGGCCGACTCTCCAAACAGCGGGTGCTTCGGCTGCATGGTCAATTCGATCACCTCGCGCTGCTCCTCGCCCACGACGATCTTCTTGGTCTTGCCCAGGGTGTAGAGCAAATTGAGCACCAGCTCTTGCCCCCTGGTCCGCTTGCTGGACACGAACAGATAGGTTCGATCAGCCTTGCCACGGAGCGTGAGTAGCCGCATCAGCAGGTACTGTGCTTCGTTGAGAATGTACCCTGCCGACTTCTTGACGATCCAGTTCTTGCTCGCACCCTCCGGCACACCGGGGCCACTCTGCGATCGCGCATAGTTGCCACCCTCGAACGAGATCTTCTCGACCTTGATCAGCCGATCACCCTGCGTCATCTTCTTCTCGAACGAAAGCACCGTCAGATCGGGGGCCAGTAACCCCGTGGCCTCGGAGATCACCTGCAACGGTTGAGTCAGCGACATCTTCTCGGTGATCTTGTAGCAAGGCTTGCCATCCCGCTCTCCCTTGGCGACCCCGATTTCGATGACGCCACTGAACTTGCCGATGAGTTGTACTCGGTTGTCCCCGAAGATCCGCTGGTCCAGCTTCTTACCCACGGACTCGAGGAATGCCGTCGCCGTTTTGTTCGGCTGCATCTCCTGCCCAAAAAGAGCACCCGTCCAGAACAGGCACAGGCTGACGACATATGACAACTGGCCCTCCCCCAACCTGGTGGACAGTTCACTTGTGTCGAGTACTGTTCACGTA
>CAZANL010000922.1:0-1932 GCA_964486115.1 uncultured Planctomycetota bacterium | reverse complement strand
TCTCGTTCGGGTCGTAAGTCGGAAGGCACGCGCCGACCAGGAGGAGAGCCAGGACGAATGAGCGATCTGCAGACGGTCTACCCCGAGCCGACGGTGGGTGTCTGTGCCAACCACCCGGAAACCGAGGCTGAGATCGTCTGTGAAGTCTGCGGCGATTTTCTTTGCGGTATCTGCGTGCTGCCGCATCGCGGACTCAATTTCTGTCCGCATTGTTACGAACGCTGGCGCCGGGGACATGCCGTTCTGCCCGACGAAGAAGGGGCCTTGGGTGGCGTGGGCACCGTCCTGCTTGGTCTGAGCGGTCTGCTGTTGGCGCCACTGATCTTGGTCGACGTCGTCATATGGGTGAGCCTGCTGTTGTGGTTGGTCTGCCTGATCCTCGGCCTGTGCTGTCTTGCCAGCGCCCGCGCTCTACAGCAGCTCGTGGTCGAGGGCCAGCGAGCGGAGAGTGGTCGACTGATGGCGCGGATCGGCAACGTGCTCGCCGTGTTGACGATGACTAGTTCATGTGCGGCGATCCTGCTGATCTGGATGTTTCCCAAGGCGGTCGCGCCGTGAGGCTGTGCGTCTTGTTGCTCTGTGTGTGGGGGGGGGTGGCAGCCACGGATGAGAGCCCCGGTCAGGTAAAAGGTTCACCGACCTGGCGCCTGCTGGTCAAGCGCTTGGATGCGTCGGTGGCCGCGAAGCGAGAGCAGGCCTTCTGGGCACTGGTCGAGAAGCATTCCGGCACTCGCGACCAGCTTGCCGATCTCGCCCGGCAAGAAAAGACCAGCGCCCAGGCTCGATGGGCGTTGGAGCGGGCGCTGCGATACATCACTCGCGGCTACACCCGCCGCTTCTGGCGCGTGGCGGGGGACTATCTGGATCAGTTCGAGAGGCGGCACTGGCGCCAGCGAAATCTGCGGCTGACAGAGATGGTCGAGCTGGCCGGTCCCCTGGCGCTTGAGCCAATGCGGGTCGTGGCGCTGACCGATCCCGCGCTTCAGGTTCGGCGGCACGCCGGGAGCTGGGTCGCTCGGCTGACATGGCGGCGCGAGGCGATTGTGGTGAACAAGGCGATCAAGGCCGGCAAGCTCGCTGAGGCGGTTGCGCTGGTCAGTCGGCTGGTCCGGGCCTTCCCAGAGGAGCCGGAGATCCGGTTCCAGCATGGCTGTGTGCTTTCCCTGGCGGGGCGGCTCCGGCCAGCGCTCGAGGCGCTGGCCAAGGCGATCGAACTTGGATTCGACCACCTCCGACGGCTGAAGGAACATGCCGATCTGGACAACATCCGCACGCTACCGGAATTCGCGGAGCTGCTGAAGAAGATCAAATGATAGGTCGCGCGATGATCCTGCCGCTGTGTTTGCTCGTCTGTACAGGGGTGGTGTGGGGCGACCCCCCGCGCCGAGTCGTCCTGGTCAGCCTGGATGGCCTTCGTCCGGACGCCCTGGCGAAGGCCAAGACACCGACTCTCGACAAGCTGATCAAACGTGGTGTGTCGGCTGCGAGAGCGCGCACGATCCTCCCTTCGTTTACTCTCCCCAGCCACACCTCGATGTTGACCGGACTCACGCCTGGCCGCCACGGGGTGTTTTTCTGGAATAGCTACGACAAGCGCCGCGGGTACATCAAGTCCAAGACCATTCTCGATCTGGCCCAGGCCAAAGGGATGGAGACGGCGATGTTTGCCGGCAAGAAGAAGTTCTGGCATCTGTCGCGCGGTGCAAAGACGTGGAGGCGGGTGGGCAACCAGCTCGACGCGATGCCGGGGCTGATCCGGCAGTACCTCTTGGCCAAGACACCCCGGCTGTTGTTCATCCACTTTTCCGATCCGGACTCCACCGGGCACGACAAGGGCTGGATGAGTGACGAGCAGATCGCTGTGATTGGTCGAGTGGACAGTGCCCTGGGGAAGATAATTACGCATGTCGAGGCTTCTGGGATGGCGCCGAA
>CAZANL010000921.1:0-1932 GCA_964486115.1 uncultured Planctomycetota bacterium | reverse complement strand
GCGGTCTGCTGCTCTTCGTCGGCAAGGTGGTGGATCCGCGGTCGTCTGGCGCCCAGAGCTGAACGTGAAACGCCACACACGGTGCTAGCGCGGCGTCGGCCGAGTCCTAGTCGGGCGCGAACCAGCCGCCCGGGATCGCGGGCAGGAAGGGCAGCTTCAAGGCCGGCGGCCACAGCCCGATCCCGGCCGTCAGGCCGAGGCAGTGCAGCTCGATGCCTTCGCGAAGGCCGACCTCGAGGCCGAGCGGCAGCGTCTCAAGCTCGAGCCCGGTGCCGCTCGGCGTGACACCGGCGTGCAGCCAGGTCGTGAAGTCCTTGCCGAGGGCGTTCGGCGGCGGCACGAAGCGCATGTCGACCTCGTGCGCGAGCCAGACCAGGAACGAGTTGCTGTTCGGGCCCGGCCAGGCGCGGTAGTCCTTCACCAATGGGTAGTCCTTGCAGCGCGTGACGATCTCGTGCGCGATGCGCGCGCCTTCTTCTCCGTAGAAGCACTGGTGCACCTGGGCGGGGCGTTCCCAGCGCTCGTCGTGGAAGACCTGCGTCTCGCTCATCAGTTGCAGGCGGATGTGGTGGATGTTGTCCCACTCGGCACGGTGCCAGCTGTCCGCGTGGTAGAAGTCGACCCACAGGTGTTCGGCGAAGCGCGAGTACCACGGGACCCAGTGGCGCACCGGCAGCCGTACCGATTTGATCATCACGACGGGCTTCTCCTCGCGCAGCGACGAGGGTGGCGTGGCACAGCCCGCCAGCAGGGCGGCGACCAGGATCCAAGCTCGTCCCATCCTGAGCACGGTAGCTGACCTGCGTAGGGAGCGCGGCCATGTTGTGGGCACCCAGGCCATGTCTGTCACGCCGCCTGTGTGGAGTCTCTCTGTGGCTAGCTGGGAGTTCAGCCGATCAGCTGGGACCCGCAGGCTGGGCAGATCTTTCGGGTGCGTGTCGGCAGACCCCGGCCGAAGAAGTGGTCACATGCGGGACAGCGGTTGTGTGTCCGCGCGGAGTTCAAGAACATCAAGGCGCCGCCGAAGAGAGGGAGGAGCCCATATCCCCAGGACTCGTCCCAGATGTCCGCGGACAGGGCGTAGACCATGTGGACAAAGTAGAAGACGAGGCCGCCCACGAGGCTGAAGATCTGGAAGCGATGGTGACGCCGAAAGCGCCGCTCGAATGCCGCGCGCTGCTCCTGGTCGAAATCCTGCTTCGTCTCCGGGTCCATCGTCGTTCGCTGCGCTTTGAGCGGAAGAGAGTAGCCCAAGGAAGGCTCGGCGACCGAAGGTCCCTGCTCTCCGGGGAGCACACTGTTCCCACGACGGACTCGGTAGGTGTTTCCATGTACGGATGGCGCTGCCGCCGGATCAACTCTGAGAACGGCCGGGTCCGGGCACGACGGCGAGCCGCGCAAGCGCCGGCCCAGGACACGGTCCGCTAGTTACCGAGGATCCACTCGAGCCCGTTGGTCAGCTGGACCGCCGGGTTCGCGGTCGCCTCGATGATGCCTAGCTGCCACGCCAGCAGCAGCCCGAGGAGGTTCTTGTCGTTGGGAAGCGGCAACGACACGGTCGAGCCCGTGGCCGGAATGGGCGGCAAGGCGCCGAGGACGAAGAATGGCAAGCGGATGTTGAGGTCGCCGTAGGGCGTCGGGATCGGCGGCGTCTGCCGGGCGGCGCCCAGGAGCATCACGGCGCCGTTGTTTGAACCCGTGCCGGGCATGACCAAGTACTTGCCGCTCGTGTTGATGCTCGGCGGGAACGGATCACACGGCACGAGCGCGCCGCGCTTGGACTTCCCGAACGGGATCGCGGACGGTCCGCCGGCGACCCAGAGGCGCACGCGCGCGATGGCGCCCCCATCCTCGCTCGACAGGGCGCCGACGCCGCTGTTCGCGAAGATGTTGGTCTGGGTCAGCAGCCGGCACATCTGCGTGGTCTTGCCG
>CAZANL010000920.1:0-1938 GCA_964486115.1 uncultured Planctomycetota bacterium | reverse complement strand
GGCAAGATCGGATTCCTCGATGAACACATGGCGGTGTTTCGCTACCACGGTGGCGGCATCTACGGTCGCACCGACGCCGCCGGCAACGTGCAGACGGCGATCGATACGCATCGGCTGGTCGGCCAGCATCTACCCGTCAGCGACAAGCTGGCCTATCGGAAAGGACTGGCCGCCCGGTACCGCCAGCTCAGCCGGGAGCTGCTCCGCTCAGGACACCCGGTGCGAGCGCTGACAGCCGGGATCAAGAGCCTCTCCCCCCGGTAACGCAACTGCCCGAATGCCAGTCTTTCGGTGATCACTCGCCGGGAATGGACGCCGAAAGTAGGGGCGGCTAACGGACGCCGTACAGCAGATATGTCTCGTTCCGACTCGGAAATCGCTTCACCTCCTTGAAGCGGAGCAGCAGCCTTTGTTCGAGATCCGATTGCCGGATTTGGCGTGCTGTCAGCAACACGAAATTGCATTTCGGTAGCCTTGGCCCGATGTTGCTGCTCTTGTCCAGGCGGAGGTCGAGCAGACGGAGTTGTCCGCGCCTCTCCGGAAGACACACGCTCCAGGTCGGAGTGGCGACCACCGCGCCAGGATGAGTGTTTTCAATAAATCGCAGCGCATCAGCCTGGCCGGTGTAGAACCTCGTCCACTCCTGGCTGGAGATCTGATAGCTGCCCTGCAGTGGTGGAGCCAGCAGCACGATAATGAGCGGAATAGACGCCCTCAAACCGCCATTAGCAACCCGAGGAAAGTGCAACGCGGCACCACAGCAGATGGCCGCCAGAGGCGTGATGATCACGAGGTAACGAAGTTCCTTGTGTGCATTGGCGGACAGAACGCCGAATGTCAACACCAACGGCAGCAACAGCAACAGCATGCCGAACCTGCTGCCGCCCCGGCAGATGGTCCAGCCGCCGATCACCAGCGCAAACGGCCCGACGTAGGTCAGCCAGCGATGCAATCCGCGCAGGTAGTACCACCACGGAGGGTGTCCCGCGGACCACCAGGGTGTCCCGTCCCCATAGTGAAGCCCGGCCAGGCCGCTGAGGTCCACAGATAATGTCGACATCAGTGACCCCGCGAAATGTCCGTAGACCATCAGATCATGGAACCCCTGGAGGACCAACATCATGGTCAGCCCAATGGCGAAGGCGACTACCTGGCGCCGCTTGAACTGCCACAACAGCAAGACACCCAGCGGGATCAACATCACCGTAGACTGGTAGCGCACCAATATCGAGGCGCCGAACGCAACTCCCGCGCCAAACAACGATCTGGGACGGCGCACACCACTCAGCAGCACCAGACAGAGCATGATGAAGAACGCCGCGGGGATCTCCGAAAACAGCTGGGACGACATGCTCGACCAAAGGGGATTCGTCACCAGAATGGCGGCCGCCATCAGTCCGGCATCCTCATCGATCAGGCGAGCGGCGAGCAGATAGGTCAGCCAGACCGTGACTGTCCCGAACAGCGCGACGGTCAACCGCATCCAGAACAGTGAACCGAACAGTTGAATCGCGCAGGCCAGAATCGTCGGCATCAGTATCGGCCGTTTGGTCCGCGCAGGCCACGTCTGGGGCTGAGGCCCGTTGACGATGATCCAGGCTTCATTGGCATACTCCACCGGGTCACCCATCGTAAACCCCCGGCGACTGTCAGCCTGTAGCGCCATCAGGGCAAAGCCCAGAGCCAGCAAAGCAGCCAGCAAAACCCGGTTGCGCAGACTAGAGGGCATCGCAACCACTCGAACACGGTTCGCTGGGGCTAGCCACATCGGCTGCGCTGCAGCAGAGCCGCCCAACAGCCTGCTGGACCGTGCTAATCACGTGCCGCATAACGACACCAACCGGGAAATAGCGCCTGATAGTCGATCACTCCACCTCCAGAGTCACCACTGAGCAGCTCGCTTGCGCTGAAAGCCATCTGCAGCACATCGTCGACGTT
>CAZANL010000919.1:0-1944 GCA_964486115.1 uncultured Planctomycetota bacterium | reverse complement strand
CTTTAGCAGCCGGCGGGCGATCAGTTCGTATGCGGCCTCCCAGCTGGTCTGGCGCCATCTGCCGAATCGCTTGACCATCGGGAACTTGATTCGCAGCCGATCGGCGTTCCGACCATTGGTCTGGAGAAAGTTGACACCCTTGACGCAGCACCCGAGGGGGCCTGTTGCCTTGACGATCTCCCCTTCGAGTTGGACCAAAAGCGGATCGCCAACTCCACAATAGGTGCACAGTGTCTTGACGGTGCGGGTGGTTTCGGCCTTCAGCATCAGAAATATCTTACCGTCGTGCGGCCTGGAGGTCACCAGTGGACCTCAGCTTCCCTAGCAGTCACGGCTTGCGCAGCAGCTTCTCAAGTCTCGGCTGGATCGGCCGCCGCCTGGCCGCCAGCGTTTTCTCGTCCAGTGTGGTCAGCTGCTCCAGCCTCTTGCGTACCAAGGGGCCGGTCCGTCGGCCCAGCGACATCGACTCCTCGTAGCGGTGTCTGGGGTAGCGCTTGTCGCCCCACAGCGTGGCTGGCAGGATGTAGCCGATCTCGTTGGAGGACAGCCCGATGATGAAGCGAGTCTCGCCCTTCATCCGCTTCTTGATCTGATTGCCGATTTCTGGATAGAGCTCGCCCGGGTTAGTCACAAATTCGGCGGTGCCCAGTCTGAGGATCGAGATCTCGCTCGGGAGCAGTAGCGCCTTGCCCTGCTGCTTCATTCGCAGGCCCTTGCCGAACAGCCCGATACGGAAGGCCAGCCGGAACCGTGGATTTTCGATGGGCAGCAGCAACAGCTCGGTGTGGGCGAACAGGTGTGTCTTGCGATCCACCTTGGCTGATTGGAGCGCCTTGATCGCCGCGGTCGCCAGCCAGCCGCCGATCTTGGCGATCGCCTCGGTGCCACGGCCATGGGTGTTGGGGGGTGTCTGCATGCCCCCGAGGGCTCCCGAGAAATGAGCGGCGATGCCGCCGAACCGCTGCTCCAGGCGCTGGCAGAGGAAGTGGGGGAAGTCGGGGCTGACACCCGTTTGGTCGCTATCCAGCAACTCCGGATGGGCGGCGAAGTTGGTCAGCGTGGCGATCACCTTGCCACGAGCTCCTGGCCGTCGAGCCTGCCAGACGGAGAGCTCGGGGTCTGTCACGATCGGCGGGTGGATGTCTCGGACCGCCTGTGGTGCGGCGACCGATGCGTGTCGCAGCTCTGCCGGCTCCGCTCCGAGCAGCGCGGACCAGATCGCATCGGCGGCCGCCTGCTCGACTTGATCGAGATAGGATGGGTCGACCCCGCTTATCAGCGGAACTGGGCCCCAGAGTCCGATGGTGTCCGGGCCATGGTGATTGTGCGTACTGGCGATGATGATGTCTCCCCAGCGCAGCTCGACTCCGGATCGCCGGGCTCGAGCAAGCACGGTCTGTTTGATCCGGGCGACCCGGTGGATCATGTAACCGACCAGATCGAGCGCACAGAGGGCGACGGTCTGCCCGCCAGTGCGGATCACGATGCTGCGGGCCCACAGGTCGTGGAGCACGTCAGTCGCCCGACGGTTGATCCCGTAGCCCGCGAGGTAGCAGCTGTCCCACCGACCATTCTTGTTGGTGTCGGTATAGGGCTCTCCCGTAGCCCGCGAGGTAGCAGCTGTCCCACCGACCATTCTTGTTGGTGTCGGTATAGGGCTCTCCCGGATCCCGCTTGGTGTTTCTGTTGCGGTCGACAAACGGTTCGATCAGTGGCGTGATCTTTCGTTTGGCGGCACCGACTCGCCAGACCTGGGCTCGAGCGAGCGGGGGCGACAGCAGGCTGATCAATCCGATGAGCAGGAAGTGGCCCGCGACCGTCGCGCCACCTTTGACCGGAGCAGGTGAGCCAGCGTAAACACCGGCATGCATTAGACGGCCAGTGCCTGGATGGCCTGTGACGCCCGGTCCGCGCCTTCGGCCTGAAACGTTTGTTGGGGAAGTG
>CAZANL010000918.1:0-1951 GCA_964486115.1 uncultured Planctomycetota bacterium | reverse complement strand
TACACCAGGACCAGATAATAGCCCACGCCCACCAGCGCGAATGAGCCCTTGAGGACCAGGATCATCCAGACGCCCAAGCCGACCACGGTGCCGGAGCGCGGTCCCAGGCTGCGTTCGAGGAACAGGTAGGTCCCGCCGGCGCCGGGCAGCGCGGTGGCCAGCTCAGCCTTTGCCAGGGACGGTGCCAGTACGAGCAGTCCGGCGAGCACGTAGGCCATCCAGACGGCAGGCCCCATCTTGGCCGCAGCCAGACCGGGCAGCACGAAGATGCCCCCGCCGATCATCGCTCCCAGGCTCAAGGAGATCAGGCCGAAGAGCCCGATCTCCTTGGATAGTTGGGTGCTCAAGAGCTCTTGCCCCTGTTTTCAAATAGCCGGTAGAGCACGATCACCAGCGCGAACGCCGCCACGCAGTAGAGGTTGACCCGGGTAGGCTTTCGCGCCCAGGGCTGTAGCAGGCCCTCGATCAGCGTGTCCGACAGGATCAAGCCGTGGATCAGGTGCATCGTCTTGTTCTCGATCCAGTGGCGACATTCCCAGAGGATCAAGCCCTGGAGCGCCACGGCTGGGATGACCGTCACGAAGAACTCCCAGTCGTATACGAGCAGCGGGTAAACCACGTAGAGGCCGGTCTGAGCGCTCAGCAGCATCAACGACAGCCACAGGGGAGTGGGATGGGAGTGATGCTCGGGATCATCTGCCATCGGCGGGATTCTACCCACCGATGGCACGGATTGCACGTCTTACAACAGGCTCAACTTGTCGAACTTCTGTCCGAGCACCCGCTGATGCTCCACCTTGATCCAGTCCTCGAGGAGCGAGGCGTAGACCGTGCGGAAATCGACGGACATCTTCAGATCGCCCTTGTCCAGATCGGTCAGGCTGGGGTAGGTGCCCTTCAGGCCGCCCTTGACGTCGTCGCCAATGACGAACATCGGACCGGCAACGCCGTGGTCGGTGCCCTGGCTGGCGTTGACCTTGACCCGACGGCCGAATTCGGAGAAGACCGCGACCACCACCTTCTTGGAGACGCCTTGCCGCTTGAGGTCCTCGAGAAACGCGGCGAGCGCATCGCCGAAGTTCCGCATCAAGCGGTCGTGGGTCGTCTTCTGTCGGACGTGGGTGTCGAAGCCGCCCATCGAGACGTAGTAGATTCGGGTCCTGAGCTTGCCGACGATCAGGCTGGCTACCGTGCGTAGCTGGGTCGCCAGCTGGTTGCCCCGCTGGGGGTACGTGGCCTTGGGCCTGTAGTTGCGTGCCGCGCGGCGAACGGTGGAGGAGGAGGAGCGGGCCGCGGCGGCCACCCGGTGCAGCCAGTCCAGGTTGCTCATCCCTTCCTGCTTCTTGTTCAGCTCGGCGAACTCGTCACGATCCTGCCCGCGCCACTGATAGGCCTCCGTCTGGTCGAACGAGACCGGCTTGTGGACCTTGGCATTCAGGGCGTACGGGATGCTCGTGCCCAGGTTGATCACCAGGTTGGGATCCTTGTCGTGTGGGCAGCGAGCATCGATCGCCCGCCCCAGCCAGCCGGTTGGTAGCTGGCGTCCGCGGACATCGCCCGCGTGCCAGATATCCATCGCCTTGAAGTGGGAGCGGTTCGGGTTGGGATAGCTGACGCCCTGGATGATCGCCATCTTGCCGTCTTTGTAGAACGGCATCAGCTTGTCCAGGTTGGGGTTCAGGCCGACGTAGTTGTCGATCTTGAGTGGGTTCTCGACTCGCAGCGCCAGGCGGTTCCGGCCGTAGGCGTCGTCGCCGTGAGGCACCACGGTGTTCAGGCCGTCGTTGCCTCCGGAGAGCTGGACCACGACCAGGATCTCGTCGGAGCTCCCGGCTTCGTCGCCGAACACGTCGAGCGTCTTACCGAGAAAGAGCGGGAAGGTCGCGGCCAGCGACATCCCCATGAATGTCCGTCTGTTGTGCTTGTCGATATTCATGATAGCTGAAACTCC
>CAZANL010000917.1:0-1955 GCA_964486115.1 uncultured Planctomycetota bacterium | reverse complement strand
CAAGCTCTTCGACATCCACCCCGACCAGGCCAAGGCGATCAAGTCGTTCAAGAGTTTCAAGCTCTTCGGCCGCTAGAAACCCGGCAGCTTACCGCCTTGATTTGATCAGGACGCTTGGTGAGTTCTGCCAGGCCTGGTCGAATTCACCACGCCTCGCGAGCGGATCCGCAGCGGACCCTCGTCACTCCCGCGCACCACTCGATGGCCCGGCGATGCTCAGGGACGTGACCGGCGACGGCGGACTCCTCGACGCCGACGACTTCGTCCTCGCTTGCGCACTCCGCTGGCCGACATCGACTTGGCATCGGTCGCGGTGCTGGAGGAGGCGTCGATCGCCGGCTGTGTCTCGAACGGATCCCCACCCCGCAGGATTGCCTCGAGATCCTTGATCAGCGCCACAGGCGTCTGATAGCGATCTGACGAGTCCTTGGCGGTCAGCGTGTGGATGCTATTGGCCGTCTGGGGCATCAACTCGGGGTTCCGAGCCAGAGGATTGGGGAATGGCTCACTCAGATGCTTTGTCATCACCACGGCGGGTGCGCCACGAAACGGCACCTCCCCGACCACCATGTGATACAGCGTCGCCCCCAGCGAATACAGATCGCTGCGCACATCCACGCCCGCATCTCCACGCACCTGCTCCGGGGAGATGTAGTTGGGTGTGCCCAGCGAACGCCCCTCCTGCGTATCGCTGCTATAGCCCGGGTGCTTGACCAGCCCGAGGTCACACAGCTTGGCCTCCTGCGTATCCCGGCTGATCATGATGTTGTCCGGCTTGATATCACGATGGACCAGCCCCTTGCCATGCACATAGTCCAGAGCGCGTGAGATCTGGAGGGCGATCTCGAGAGATCGCCGCTCGTCCATCTTGCCACCCCTCTTGAGAAACTTGTGGACCGTCTCGCCATTGACGTACTCCATCGCAAAGTACATCTTGCCCTCCCACTCTCCCACATCGATCCCCTGGATGATGTTGGGGTGCTTGAGCATACCGATCGCACGAGCTTCCTTGATGAAGCGCTTCTTGAACTCCTTGTCACCGGCCAGGTTCTCGGAGAGCACCTTGAGCGCCACAACTCGGTCCATCAGCAGCTGCTTGGCCTTGTAGACCGTGCCCATCGCCCCCTTGTCGATCTTGCGCAGGATCTTGAAGTTGGCGATCTTTCTGGCTCCTGGCGTTCGCCCCTGGATCTTGAGCACCTTGGCTACCTGATCCTCGTTGAGATAGTCCTTTTCCTGGAGGATCTCGATGATCGTCTTCGGCTCGACGCCCAGATCGGCCATCTTCTGCTGGATCTGATGAGCCTCTTTGCGCTCTTCTTGGGCCAGATAACCCTGATCGACAGCAATCTTGCTGAAGCGACGTTCTTCCTTCTCACTGGTCATGGCGCGGTATTCTAACATGTCCGGGATGTCGGATATACTGAACCCGTGTCCGACTTCCGCCTGGTTTCCCAACTCACGCCCAAGGGCGACCAGCCACAGGCAATCCAGCAGCTGACCGATCAATACCTGGCCGGCGGTGCGACCCAGACGCTGATGGGCGTCACCGGCAGCGGCAAGACCTTCACCATGGCGCATGTGATCGAGCGGCTCAAGATGCCCACGCTGGTCATCAGCCACAACAAGACTCTGGCGGCCCAGCTCTATGGTGAGCTCAGGGATTTCCTGCCCCACAACGCGGTGGAGTATTTCGTCAGCTACTACGATTACTACCAGCCTGAAGCATACATCCCGCAGCGCGACATCTACATCGAGAAGGACTCGTCGATCAACGAGGACATCGACCGGCTGCGAATGTCCGCCTCCAACGCGCTGCTGTCCCGCCAGGATGTCGTGATCATCGCGACGGTCTCCTGCATCTACGGCCTGGGCTCACCGGTCGACTACCGTCAGATGCTGGTGCGCGTCGAGCGGGGTGCGTTCGTCGACCAGCGCCACGCGGCGCTCCTCGC
>CAZANL010000916.1:1308-1964 GCA_964486115.1 uncultured Planctomycetota bacterium | reverse complement strand
CCGCGGCGGGATTCGTCCTCTTCGGGATCGGTCATCGCAGGTAGTATAGGGCGATGGCTCGACGCGGTATATTGGAAGCAAGGAGAACCACCATGGAACGTTTCACTGTCAGCCGTGATGACGACATCTACGAGGCCTTTCCCGATGTGGCGCTGACCCCCTCGGGACGCCTCGTCTGTGTCTTTGCCGAGTGCACCCACCATCGCGATCGCAGCTACACCCGAGCCATGGTGACAACCTCCGATGACCGCGGCCGCACGTGGTCGCCGAAGCGCGGCTTGAGTGAACCCCTGCACGGCGACCCGAAACAGGATCCCTGGTGGAACTGCCCGCGCGTCTCCTGCCTGCAGGACGGACGGCTGGTGGCCGTGTGTGATCGTATCCAGGGACGGGGGGAAAGCAACCTCGGTGGTGAGCAGAGCAACTGGCTCTGGTTCAGTGACGACGGGGGCGAAACCTGGGACGGCCCAGGGTCGACGCCGGCTGTGGGTATCGTGCCCGACCAGCTGATCGAATTGAAGCACGGCGACCACGCCGGTCGCTGGCTGTTGACGGTGACCACGAGGCTGCCGCCGGTGGAGAGCCCATTGTGGTCGGTGCGGACCTGGCTGAGTGATAACCGGGGCGCCACGTGGACAGGACCGAGCAAGATCGCC
>CAZANL010000916.1:0-1298 GCA_964486115.1 uncultured Planctomycetota bacterium | reverse complement strand
CCCCGGGTTGCAGCTGTGTGAGCCCAGCCTCGTCGAGCTGCCGACAGGGGAGGTGATCACCTTCCTGCGGGAGAACTCCGCCCAGGGCCTCGACGCCTTCAAGTGCATCAGCGGCGACGGGGGTGAAAGCTGGCAGGGACCGTGGCACTTTCCGCTGCCCGGATGCCACCGGCCGGTGGCGGGAGTCCTGGACAGCGGCCTGCTGCTGATCACCCACCGCTTCATGCAGGGCGGCAAGGGCTGGGTGGGCTGGTGGACGCAGAACTTTTTCGCGGCGCTGACCGACGTGGAATCCTGCCTGGCCCGGCAGCGCACGGAGGCGCACACCCGCATCCTGCCTCTGGACTTCGACCGCCATCCCGAGTCGGACACGGGGTATTCCGGCTGGGTGCAGTTCGACGACGGTGAGATCTACATCGTCAACTACATCCTCGACGACGCCCCGAAGGCGCAGATCCGGGGGTATTCGCTGCGGGCGGAGGATTTTCTGCTATCGCCGTAGTTGAACTGCCGCCAACCCGCCACGGAACGACCATGTCACCCCGGATGCGGCGCCAGGCTCCTCGTCGGCTCCAGCCCCGCCGCCAGGCGCCGCAGTCAAGATAGAACTGTGGGAGTGTGGTCCCACGCTCGATCGCGGGGTGGGACCGGCACCGCAGGCCGCTTGAGCGTAGGGCAGGCTTGCCGAACCCAAGGGCCCCGAAGGGGCACGCGCCTGGATGGCGCGTGTCGATCGAGCCGCAGGATGCGGCGTTCGATCGACTGAGAAGTGAGGCAAGCCGCAGCCCGCCGATTGATCGCCTCACTTCAGAGTTCGCGCAGCGAACTCGACCTGGAGGCACTGGATCAGCGCACGCACCAGGTACACTGACCGTGCCGACGGCGGCCGGAGGCGCCGGGCACGCCCCGCGACGCTGAGCCAGCTCCAAACTCACCCCGCGCCAACTTGCCCAAGCTCACCCCATCCCCCTTACTCCACCACCCAATCCATCGCCGCCTCCGTCCTCACCAGGTAAGGACCCCCATGGCCGCCCCCCATAATCCCCTGCTCAACCTCGACACCGCCATCGCACCACCGCGCTGGGCCTTGCTCGAGCGTCACCTGCTCGACAGCCAGGCCCAGGCCTGCCGCGATTTCTTCGCCAAGTATTTCGATCCACCTTCGGGTTATCTGCTGTGTGTGCCGCGATGGGGGGGCGATGACGGGCCGGATGATGCCGCCGAGAACCAGCTGAACTGGACGCTGCTCCACGCCCTCGGTGCCCCGGACGACATTCTCGACATGTTCCGTGTCGGCT
>CAZANL010000915.1:0-1969 GCA_964486115.1 uncultured Planctomycetota bacterium | reverse complement strand
CGTGGCCAGCGTCTTGGACCGCGACTCGAGCGCCAGGAGCCGTGCGGAGACATCCAGCAACGCAGTCTTTTCTTGTTGCTGAGTCGTGACCCTCTTTTGCAGGCTAACCAGGGGTCGGGATTCAATTGCGAGCAGGTCAGCAATGATCTTTGTGGTATCTAGGCCCGATAAGAGTCCATCAATGAACGGCATGCTGGTGCTCCATGAATTCTGCGGTCCGCGCGCTTATCCTGCCGCGTCCACGATTGCGCCCCTCGCACCCCCCGCGGCTCCATCAAGTTTCAGCAGCGCTTCGGAAGGAATTTGCTTGATCACTTTATCGGTCCTTTGGTCCACGACCTGTACAATTAATTTGCCCCTATCCTTATTAATAGAGAATCGGATTCTGGACTTCAATCGACCACTGTTTTGTTCCAACTCGTCAACGGCCCTTGCCAGTAGCCCGCCGAACGAATCACCATCTTGCACAGGTTGCTGAGCAAATGGCCGCTCGGGTCCCGTCACCGACTCACCAGTGCGCCCTCTAGAGATCCCCCCCGGGTTGCCGAAAACTGGCAACGGGGCGGCCCGCAGGGGGGACAACTCCCTTGGCCCTGACCCATTGATTGGATCCACCATGGCTGCGGTTCCTTTCGAGCGCTAGACCGGGCGGACGGGCTAAAGGGCCCGCCCACCCGAAGGCTCCTCAAATTATCTCAAGAGTGTCAGTACTGTTTGTGGAATGAGGTTCGCCGAAGCCAACACTGACGTGCCAGCTGCGAAGAGCACCTGTGTTCTGGTGAACTCCGAAACCTCTGAGGCAAAGTCCAGATCTCTGATCTTAGACTCCGACGACGTCAGATTCTCGATAGAGATACCTAACGAGCGAGCATTGGGCTGCAGACTTTGCTGCTCGGTCGCACCCAGAAACCCCCGAAGGGTGGTCACCTGGTCGAGCGCCTCGTCAATGATGGTCAACGCATTTGTCGGATTCGCCGTCAAATCGTTCGAACCACCCGCAGCCACCGAACTGAGGAAACCACCGATGGTGCCTCCCCCAGCGCCCTTTACGGTCGGAGCGCTTCCCAAAACAGCAGAGTCGGTACTTGGGATGCCGACTCGGAGTGAATCGTACCCCACCGCTTCGCTGTTCAGATGGAAGTTCAGGCCGCTTCGCAGGACGCTGAACGCCAGTGACGAACCCGCTGTCACCGTCGATGCGAAGGTCAACTCTCCCTTGAGGAAGGTGCCGTTGGCTTTCGCATCAAAACCATTAGTAGCCACCGGCGCACCGGAGACACTGACTGCCAGATCAGCGCCGAAATCCGTACCAGTGACGCCTCCGGCCCCGTACGTGCCAGTGACAACTTCAACGGTGACCCGCTCACTGGATCCATATCCTTCGCTGAAGACAGACCCGCCAGACGCGAAGACGCCGGTGAAGTCGCGGACCGCGTTAATCGCTCCGCTCACCGA
This sequence comes from uncultured Planctomycetota bacterium, assembly GCA_964486115.1. Taxonomy (GTDB): domain Bacteria; phylum Planctomycetota; class JACQVV01; order JACQVV01; family CAZANL01; genus CAZANL01. The sequence continues at coordinate 514 of CAZANL010000915.1, read as the reverse complement.
GTCACCCACCCCGAGCGTGATATCTTCGCTACCCAGCTGCCCGCTGATGCGGAGAGTGCCGGAAGAGCTCCCGAACGTTCCGAGCGTCAGGCTCGCATGAGAAGCGACCGCACTGACCGATGCAGTGAAAGTCAACGAGTCGACACCCGAGCCAAAGAACACGCTTCGGAGCGTCAGGTTGGTGATGCCAGCAGAGACACTCGAGGTGACGAATGCCTGGCTGCCATTGAGTATGGGAGTCCGCCCATAACGGGTGGTACCTGCAATCCGGTCGATCGCAGAGATCGCCGAATCCACGGAATCCTGCTCCGCCGCCACCTGCTCAGTAGACGCACCCGCCGAATTCAATGAGAAGATGACCGATTCACGGATACCCACCAACAAGGTGGCAGTCTCAGAGAGAGCTGCTTCCGTTGTACCGATCAGGTTGCTGGCGAACTCGGTGTTGTCGACCGCCTGCTTGAGGCTGCCGATCTGGGACCTGAGTTGCTCCGAGATGACGAGCCCTGAGGGG
>CAZANL010000914.1:0-1971 GCA_964486115.1 uncultured Planctomycetota bacterium | reverse complement strand
TGAAGTGCTTGCCGGCCAGCTCGAACTCGCGCGACAGCGTGGTCCGGCTCATCAACCGGTTGTCGGTGTTGAGGGTGACCCGAAAGTTCTTGCGGAGGAAGTAGCCGAACGGGTGGTTCTCCAGCTTGTCCGCCGCACCGGTGTGCACGTTGGAGGACAGACACATCTCGAGCGGGATGCGCCGATCGCGAATGTAGTTGGCCAGCTCGCCCAGCCGCACGTCGCCGTTACGATCGACGACCAGGTCGTCAGTCAGCCGGGTGCAGTGGCCGATCCGGTGCGCACCGCAGAACTGCAACGCCTGCCAGATCGACTCCTTGCCGAACGCCTCCCCGGCGTGAATGGTGATGTTGAAGTTCTTTCGCTGACAGTAGTGGAACGCCTCGAGGTGCTGCTTCGGCGGATGCCCCGACTCGTCACCGGCCAGATCGAACCCCAGCGCGCCGCGATCGCGGTAGGCCACCGCCAGCTCCGCCATCTCCAGCGAGAGCTTGGGATCCATGTTGCGCAGCGCGCAGATCAGCAGTCCGTACTCCACGCCGGTCGCCTGCTTGCCGCGCTCAAGACCGGCCAGCACGCTGTCCATCACGTCTTCCAGGGTCAACCCCTGGGCCGTGTGAAAGAACGGCGCGAAGCGAATTTCCAGGTAGACCACCCCATCGGCGTGAACATCCTCGATCGCCTCGAACGCCACCCGCTCGAGGGCCGCGGCAGATTGCATGCAGCCGATGGTCTTGCCGAATCCTTCGAGATAAAGCGCCAGGTTGCCCCGCGCCGAGCCGCGATAGAACCAGTCAGCCAGTGCGGCGGCATCCTCGGTCGGCAGCTCCACGCCTTCGTTACCCGCCAGTTCGATCACCGTGCCCGGACGCAATCCGCCATCCAGATGATCGTGCAGCAGGACCTTCGGGCAGCGTCGGATGAGGTCGAGCGTCAAGTCTGTCATGTGCTTAGTTTACTGGAAAAGGGACGGACCACCAGCATGGCCCCGATACCGAGCAGGCAGGTCAGCAAACAGGCTGGCGTCAGACCGTGTGCCATGGCCACCCAGCCGACAACCGGCCCGAACAGAACGAAGATCAGTCGAGCCATCAAGCTGTAGGTCGACAGCGCGGTCGCGCGACGGTCGTCCGTGACTTGCTGATTGATCCCCGTGACGACGATCGGATGGCCGACGCCCCGCACGAGGTTGAGCGCGCAGCCGACCACGACGACCCAGGGGCTGATCCAGACCCCGAGACCAACGAACGTGGCCGCCGACCAGAGCCCGAGCAACCCCAGCGCGCCCCGCGTGCCGAGGCGCTCGTGCAGCCAGGGCGAGACCAGGGCGCTGAAGGCGACGGCCAGATTGAGTGCCGCCCAGGACCAGCCGAACAGCGGTCGGGCCAGGTCCGCCCGCAGCCAGAGAAACTGGTGCAGCCAGACCGCCACCAGCGTGCCGGCCGCCAGCAGCCCACCGCCGAGCATCAACCGGCGCAGCTCCACATCCGAGAACGCATCCCGCAGGTAGCCCCAGGCCTGTCTCAGCGTGGCGCTCTGATCGCTGCTCCGGCGAGTCGGTTCGGTCAGCATTCCAACCAGCAGCAGCGATGCGGCATACGGCGCCGCAGTGGCCCAGACGGTCGCGCGCAAGCTGATCCAGACCGCCAGATAGCCACCGAGTACGGAGGCCAGCGACTCGGTCGCCTGGGACAGGAACAAATTGCGGGACTCATGATGCAGCGCTTGCTCGTCCAACCCCAGCTCGGCGATCGTCTCGTAGAGCAGCGCGGCATCCGTTCCCGACCAGGCCGAGATCGACAGACCCAGCACCACTTCTACCACTGCCAGCTGCCAGAAACTTCGACTCAACCCATACAGCAGCCACCCCCTACAGCAGCAAACCCCACAGCAAGAAAACCCCAACAGCAAGCAAACCCCACAGCAAGCAAACCCCACACACACACACACACACACACACCACCCCCACAC
>CAZANL010000913.1:0-1971 GCA_964486115.1 uncultured Planctomycetota bacterium | reverse complement strand
CGGAAGTCTGGCCACGGCCTGTCTTCTGGAGCGGCTTCTGGCCCACCTTGCCCCAGTAGGCCCAGCCTCCCCAGGCGATGAGCAGAAGCATCATCAACGCACCAAGGGCCCGCTTGCGGCGAAAAGCCCAGCGCCAGAAGCGTTGCGAGCGGGAATAGGGTCGGGCCCGAATCGGCCGACCCTTGATGTAGTTGCCCAGATCATCCCCTAGCTCTTTCGCCGAGCGGTAGCGGCTCTGGGGGTTCTTCTCCAGCGCCTTGAGAACGATCGCCTCCAGATCTGCGTCCACCGCGGGATTCTTGTGCCGCAAGCTGACGATCGGGTCGTAATGCAGGATCTGCTTGAGAACCTGCAACTCGTCATCCGCATCGAACGGCAACTCGCCCGACAGCATCTCGAAGATCACAGCTCCGAGACTGAACACATCACTGGCCGGACCAACCTCCCCCGCCCGGCCACGGATCTGTTCCGGACTCATATAGTATGGAGTCCCCATCACCCGTTCCTTGATCCCCGAGACCCCCGGGTGAGACATGCTCTTGGCCAGGCCAAAATCCGTCAGTCGTGGCTCACCAGCAGCGTCGATCAGGATGTTCTGGGGCTTGATGTCTCGGTGCAGAATCTCGCGATCATGCGCGTAATGCAAGGCACGCGCCAGCTGTAGGCTATACCGCAACGCATCCTCGACGGTCAACTGGCGCTGGCCGATCAGCTCGCTCAGCACGGGACCATCGACATACTCCATGGCGATGTATGGCTTTTCGCCCTGCATATCGACGTCGTAGATCGCGACGATGTGGGGGTGGTTCAGCTGAGCCGCCAGCATCGCCTCCTGCTCGAAGCGACGCATCAACTCCGGCATCTTCTGGTCTTTGTTCGAGAGAATGAACTTCAGCGCCACAAACCGGCCCAGGTCGCGATGAAAGGCCTTGACCACCCGAGCCATGCCACCTCTGCCGAGGGTCTCGACCAGATGATACGGTCCGATGACCTCATGATAGCGAATGACCTTGTCGTCGACCTTGGCATGGCCGCCCGTTTCCGTCGACCGACGGGCACGCTGCTCCGCGGCCAACTTGTCTATGGTCTCCCTGGCCACGACAATCGTCCGGCGCGTCGACTTCTTCTTGGGACGGTTGGTCGTCCGGGCGGCGAACTCGAGGATCGGCTGATCGCCCTTTCGATCAGGCAAGCAGAGATCGATGACTTTCTTCAGCTCGTCGGAGCCCAGATATCCGCGGTAGTGCAGGGCCAGTATCACCGAACCCTGGAAGAGGTTCTCCTGAGCGAACTCCTCGCACTCCCGGACCTGCTCTGGTGTGACCAGCCCCCGGCCAATGGCCATAGAGATCATCCGCTGCCCGATTTGCTCCTCACTGAGGATCCTATCGGCCATTCGGGAATTGTATCAAGTTGCGTACTGACGGGCCATGTCGAGGAAGTTCTGCAGCAGCTGGTCCCCGGCGCCGGTCAGAAAGCTCTCCGGGTGGAACTGGACCCCGTACATCCTCTTTCCCGGCACTGACAGCCCCATCAACTCCCTCTCGGCGGTCCAGGCGGTCGGGACCACCTCCTCCGGCAGGGTCGACTCGTCGACGATCAGCGAGTGGTAGCGAGCCGCCGTGAACGGGCTGTCCAGACCGCTGAAGATATCCCGGTCGAGATGGATGATCGGGCTGGTCTTGCCGTGCATGACCCGCGAGGCGCGCTGCACGGTGGCCCCGTGATAGTGCGCGATCGCCTGATGCCCCAGACACACCCCGAGGGTCGGGATCGAGCCGCCCAGCGCATCGAACAGCTCAAGGGTGACCCCGGTCTCCAGCGGCGTCCCCGGCCCAGGGGAGATCAGCAGCAGGTCGGGCTGCAGCGCCTGTGCCTCGGCGACCGTCAGCTTGTCGTTGCGATACACCAAGGGCTGGGCCCCCAGGCTACCCACCGCTTGCACCAGGTTGTAGGTGAACGAGTCGTAGT
>CAZANL010000912.1:0-1979 GCA_964486115.1 uncultured Planctomycetota bacterium | reverse complement strand
AGGCGCCCGAGGTGCTGGTCGCGAACGGCCAGCACCTGGCCCATCCCGCCGGCGCCGAGCTGGCCGGTCACCGGATAACGGCCGAGGAGCACGGGCGGGTCGCCCGGCGCTCCCGCTCCGGCCGTCGGGTCAGGAGCGTCCTGAGTCCGCACGGCGTCATGGCTGCCGCTGTGCAACGTGAGCAGCAGCTGACCGAGCCGCCAGGCCGGCAGCAGCCGCCGGCGGAGCAGCTCCTGGGCCAGCTGCACTCGGGTCTGGTCCGTTGGCCCTGTCTGGCCCCGGGGCTGCAGGCAAGCAGCCAGCTCCTCGGGACTGACCAGGTCCTGCGCGAGCGCCTGGTCGATCGGGTTGAGCGGTCCGCCATCGGTGTGGGTCGGCGGGTTGGGCTGGTCCAGCAAACCCTGCAGGAAGGGCAGCGGCTGGTCGTAGTCGTTCTCTTCGCTGGTCGACATCAGCCGGTCAGCCCTAACGGACCGAGCTTCGCGTGGTCGTTCCGCTCGAACGTGCCGGGGTCGCGGGGCACACGCATCGGATCATTATATCAGGCATCAGACTGGCGAGCTGTGGCATTAACTGCCTTGCGCCGGCTCTCGTGCAGGAGCGGACAAGCGTGATGTTGGTACACTTCCTCGCCTCGGCAAGAGAGTCCAGCACAAGTGGTTTGTCAGACAGAACCGGTCAGTCACCCACTGCTAGCAATGCATGATACCGCTCAATCCCGGCCGGTATCGGGTTGCCGTCCAGAAGGGTGAGTCCGTACCCTAGCGGCCTGAGGTGCTTCTCGTAGCAGTCGATGAAGCGTGCTCCTAGCCAATGAACCTCGCACAGGATGATCGGCTTGCAGCGCTCGATTGTCCTGTGCATGCCGATCAACACCTCGATCTCAGCACCCTCGACATCGATCATGACGAGGTCAGGCAGCGGAGCGCTGGTCTCCAGAATGAAACCGTCGATACTGAACGTCTCGACTTCGACACCCTGGGCCGGGCGATCGGAAACCAGGCTGTGTTGATCAGGGGGCAGAGCGGTCTGCAGCCAGGCCTTCCCGTTCTTGTCGCAGACTGCCGCGCGGACCACGGTCACCTGATCAAATCCGTTCAAGCGCGCGTTGCGCTCGGCGTTGGCAGCGGAGTTTTCAGACGGCTCGAACGCATAGAACCGGCCCTTTGGGCCGACTGCTCGCGCTGCAATAGTGGAAAAGAAGCCGATATTGGCCCCGATATCAAAGAAGACACTGCCCGGCTCGAGAAAGGAAACCACAGCCTTCTGCTCCTCGGGCTCACTGGTGCCTAACAAATAGCCGGCGAACCCTCCCCTGGCATCGAAGGTCAGGCCCGCACCCTCGCCATGTTTGATAACACCTGCGGAGCGGATGAGAACGGCACGCAACTTATCCAGGACGAATCTTAGAAAGGGGAGCCTGAACTGGAGTCGGCCGATGACCCGGACAAGGCGCGGGGGGACCAGAGAGACAAGAAAACGGATCACGACCGGGATACTAACACAGTCGTGTGCTGGCTGAGCATGCTCCTGACCGAATTCGAGACAGGAGCCTTTGGAGGGGGGACGCGGGGCCCGCTGGTTTGGGGCGAGTACACTACCGATAGAGGGTTCGAGCCGAAAGACGTCCACATCCACTGCGTCACTGTAGTGTGCCAGCACGAGCTGGCAGCCTACGCACAGACCGGCCGGGGCAAGTATCGATTCCTCGACCTCGAACAGCTTGACCTCGCGCAGTGTGCAGGGCAGGCGGTACACGCGCCCGCTGAAAAAACGACCGCGTCGGTCATGCGCAAGCAGCGCATAGCGCTCGATCAGAAAATGTTCGAGCGTATGCCGAGCGGCGCACTCGGTGGGCTGTTAACGGGCCGCCGTTGTTGTGCGTGACAGACTAGTAGAACCGCTCGTCTCGCCGTTTGGAGTCACGGGGAGGCCGCTTGTCGGCGCCCCGCCGGCCCAGGGCGATCCGCATCGCATAA
>CAZANL010000911.1:813-1987 GCA_964486115.1 uncultured Planctomycetota bacterium | reverse complement strand
ATGGGTCATGGCACCCGGGTCGGCGAGGGCACGACCGAGGTCTTGACCACCAAGGACCTGCTGCTCCGACTGCAGGCGCCCCGCTTCTTCGTGCAGAAGGACGAGGTGGTGCTCTCGGCCAACGTGCACAACTACCTGAAGACAAAGAAAAGGGTGAAGGTCCAGCTGGAGCTCGAGGGACCGTGCCTGAAGCAGATGACCCCGCTCGAGCGCATCGTGACGATCGAGGCCAAGGGAGAGCTGCGAGTGGACTGGCGGGTCACCGTCGTCCGCGAAGGCACGGCGATCGTGCGGATGAAGGCGATCACCGACGAGGAGTCGGACGGCATGGAGATGCGCTTCCCGGCCTACGTCCACGGCATGGACAAGATGGTCGCGCAGTGCAGTGTGATCCGGCCCGATCGCAGTCAGACCCAGCTGCGCTTCAACGTTCCCCAGCAGCGCCGCATCGACTCCGCGCGGCTCGAGGTGCGCTATTCGCCGACGCTGGCCGCAGCGATGGTCGACGCGCTGCCCTACCTGGCCAGCTACCCCTACGGCTGCACCGAGCAGACGCTGAACCGCTTCTTGCCGACGGTGATCACCCAGAAAGTGCTGCAGCGGATGGGTGTCTCGCTGAAGGACATCCAGGCCAAGCGGACCAACCTCAACGCACAGGAGATCGGCGACGACAGCAAGCGCGCCAAGCAGTGGAAGCGCTACGCGCACAACCCTGTTTTCGACGAGGCCGAGCTGGCCCGGATGGTGGCGGTCGGCGTCCAGCGGCTGACCAACATGCAGCTGTCCGATGGCGGCTGGGGCTGGTTCAGCGGCTGGGGCGAGCGCTCCTATCCGCACACCACGGCCTACGTGGTGCACGGGTTGCAGGTGGCGATGGAAAACGACGTACGCCTGCCGGCCGGTATGGTCGAGCGGGGCGTCGCCTGGCTCGAGCGCTACCAGGCGCTACAGGTACAGCTGTTGCGTAACTGGCCCAAGAAAACCAACCGGCGCAAGCAGTATGCCGGCAACCTGGATGCGATGGTCTACATGGTGCTGGCCGACGCCAAGCGGCAGAACGCCGCCATGCGGGACTTCCTCTATCGGGACCGCAACCAGCTGGCCGTCTATGCCAAGTCGATGCTCGGCATGGCGTTTCACACGGTGACCATGCCTTCAAATCAGGCCCTCGACG
>CAZANL010000911.1:0-803 GCA_964486115.1 uncultured Planctomycetota bacterium | reverse complement strand
CCAAGGTAGCGATGCTGGTGCGCAACATCGAGCAGTTCCTGGTCGAGGACGAGGAGAACCAGACCGCCTACCTCAAGCTGCCCAACGACGGCTACTGGTGGTACTGGTACGGCAGCGAGTACGAGGCGCACGCCTACTACCTCAAGCTGCTCTCGCGAGTCGACCCGAAGGGGCGCAAGGGCTCGCGAATCGTCAAGTATCTGCTGAACAACCGCAAGCACTCGACCTACTGGAAGTCGACGCGCGACACGGCGGTCTGCGTCGAGGCCTTCGCTGACTTCATCAAGGCCTCGGGGGAGGACAAGCCGGAGATGACCGTCGAGATCCTGGTCAACGGCCGGAAGTTCAAGGAGGTCCAGATCAACTCGAAGAACCTGTTCAGCTTCGACAACAAGCTGGTACTCGAGGGAGACGCGATCGGTTCGGGAGAGCAGACCGTCGAGGTGCGCCGCAAGGGTCAGGGACCGGTCTACGTCAATGCCTACATGAGCTACTTCACACTTGAGGACTACATTCCGAAGGCGGGACTGGAGATCAAGGTCGAGCGACGCTACTACCTGTTGAAGAAGGTGGCCAAGACGATCAAGGTCGCTGGCTCACGCGGACAGGCGCTCGATCAGAAGGTCGAGAAGTTCGAGCGGGTGCCGATCAAGAACATGCAGACGCTCAAGAGCGGCCAGCTGGTCGAGATCGAGCTGATCATCGAGAGCAAGAACGACTACGAGTACCTGATCTTCGAAGACATGAAGGCGGCCGGTTTCGAGCCCTACAAGGTTCGCAGCGGCTATCACGCCAACGGCCTG
>CAZANL010000910.1:0-2003 GCA_964486115.1 uncultured Planctomycetota bacterium | reverse complement strand
GGCCAACCACCTGATGATGCCCGGCATGACGACGGATTACACCCCGCGACAGTTTCAAGCGCATCGGGAAGATCTCAATCGCCGGATCGAGCGATTTCTGGCCAAGCGTCTCGATTCGTCCAAGGAGCATGTCGAAAAACTGCTGCGCCAGGGTCGGGTTCGCTCAGGCCAACGAGTCTTGAGACGTGGTGATCGACTGGCCTATCGGGAGACGATCGAAATCCACCGTGGGCCGACCACACGGCCTGACCCACAAGCCAACCACAAGGTGCGATTCACCGTGATCCACGAGGATCCCGATGTCATCGGTGTATTCAAGCCAGCTGGCGTGGCGATGCACCCGGGTCCGGGGCACGGAAACGACACGCTACTCAACGGGTTGATCTCCCGATTTCCCGAACTTCTCACCCTGGGCGCCGAGCGAGAATTCGGACTGGCCCATCGCCTCGATCTGGAGACCTCCGGGCTGCTGCTGGTTGGCCGGTCTGCCGCAGGCTATGAGGGCCTGGTCGAGGCGTTCAAGAGTCGCAGCGTCCACAAGGAGTACCTGGCGCTGGTTCTCGGAAGGCCCAGCGGACTCATCGAAGGAGAGATCGACGGTAAAGAAGCCGCGACGGTCTTCGAGCTGGTCGAGACCGCCGAGGAGGTGAGCCTGGTAAGGGTCCGACCGATCACCGGCCGCACCCATCAGGTCCGGATTCACCTGGCCGAACTCGACTGCCCGGTCCTGGCCGATCGTCGCCATGGCAGAGGCCTGGATGACGTCACTGCGCGACTGTTCCTCACCCGGCTGGCGTTGCACGCCCAGTCGATCGAGTTGAGCCACCCGGTCACGGGTTCGCCACTGCGGCTCGAGTCGGACTGGCCCAAGGAGCTTCGCAAGGCATGGAAGCGGGCTCGGAAGCTGGCCGCAACGCCACTCACTCCGCCCCCAGATCCTCCCTCCTGATGGGACCCCAGTCGGCGTTCTCCTGACCCGCGCCCAGAGTCCGACTACCCGAATCCGGTACCGGTGAGCGGGGAGGGCATTCGATGATCAGCGGTTTCGATCCGCAGCCGCACCCCGAGCCTCGTTCAGATGTCGACCGGTATCGACGTGGATACCTGCTACTGATCAGGCGTTGTATAAGACTTCGCTGAATCCGCAGGGTAACGAATGTGCCGCTGTGGCCTGTGGATATACACGTGCGGGTCTCTAACGTATGCCAGGGTGACCCGATCGATTTGCACGGTCAGGGAGCGGAATCGTTCCTGACCATATAAATCGCGGTGCCTCTGATCTCCGTGCCTTCCCCAGGATAGAGAATGCAGAAACCCGTTCCGCTGCGCCCGTCCGACCAATCGTATTCGTAAATCACATCGGCCGGGTTCGAGAGCAGCTCCAGCCGGCGAATCTGTATGACGTGCAGGTCGGAGTTCTTCAAGTGATCGGTGATGTGCGGCGGCACCTTCTCGAGCACGACGATCCGGCGGACCTCGAGTACGCCGGAAACCCGCACCAGGGCCTTCATCCGCACGTTGTTCTCGGTGAACATGAAGTGGTAGGAGACAGGGCGGTAGCCCCAGTACCGATCTGTGTTGTAGCGATAGATCGGTGGAACGATCACAGCGTCGGGGTGGACCTTGGAGAAGGACTCTAGCTCTCCGTCCGGCAGCGACAGGACCTTGTCGGTGTACGGAGCGCCGGGCCAGTGGACACAGCCGGTCATCAGCGCTGACAGCAAGAGCAGGCTCGGGGGCCTCATATCCCCTCTGTCGCACTTCTCGCCGCCAGATTCAACCAAAATGATGAATATATGAGAACACCTGTAATCGTGATCTTGATTGCCTTCGCTTTGCCCCTCAGCGCCGACGACAAGGGGGCTGACCAGAAAAAAGTCCAGAGCATTGCGAGCCTGATCAAACTGCTGGACGCCGAGCATTACAATAATGGAGACCTGAACCACTTGACCGGATGAAGTCTAAGAATTTCTCCCAGTGTTCGGCAGTGACGTTCAAAATGT
>CAZANL010000909.1:0-2017 GCA_964486115.1 uncultured Planctomycetota bacterium | reverse complement strand
TGATTGGCATCTCGACTCTGCTCTTGCTGGTCGCGTACATCGTGGTGGCAATCGACGCCCTGCCCCTGACGGTAACTGTGTTGTCACTGCCGCTGGTCGGGCTCGCTCTGGCGTTGCTGGCTGCACTTTCAGTTGTGGTGATCAAGAAGATACTGATGGGCACCTTTGAGCCGGTATTCAAGCCACTCTGGTCGGTGTACATCTGGTGGAATGAGGTGGTCAATGGCGTCTATGAAACGGTGGGCGCTCCGATCCTCGCCCCCATGCTGGGCACTCCGTTCTATGCCTGGTACTTGCGGTTGCTCGGCTGCAAGATCGGCAAACATGTGTACCTGGAGACCTCGTTATTCTCGGAGTTTGACCTCGTCGAGATTGGCGACTACGCCGCGTTGAACTCCGGAGTGGTCATTCAGAACCATCTGTTCGAGGATCGCGTGATGAAATCTTCTCACCTGAAGATCGGCGATCAATGTTCGGTCGGCAACCTGTCCGTGGTGCTCTACGATACCGAGATGCAATCCGGCTCCAACATCGGCCCCCTCTCTCTGCTGATGAAGGGAGAGACACTCCCTCCTTTCACCCGCTGGGAAGGGATCCCGACACGACAGCTTCAATGAGGACCGATCCCCGACGGGGCAAGTGCTGGCAGACCCTCCTCGAGAACCGATCATTGGCGAACCCTGGAGCGCGCAGGGAGCGCTGGCAGCGCGGGGTTGCTGCTCCGGGAAGCCGGCCTGATTGTCATTGTCAGAGGAAGTCAATCGGATAGCGCAACCAGCCCGCTTCCTGCTCGCGGAGCAGCCAGAAATGGGCTTCCATCTCTTGCAGATCAACGATCGCCCTGCCGATCGTCATATCACTGAAAATGCTCAGTGAGCCACCACTCGAGTCGTCGCTCAGGAGTGTCTCGAGTTGTGCTCTGCTCATGGACTCCTGCACTCGCGCAGTTGCGCGGTCATACCTCTGAAGGGTGCCACAGCTGCCGTCATCATCTTCAACGGCGCAGAGGTCCGTAATGAAATGGTTGGTATGGACGAAGGGGCTGGCTGGTCTGGTCACCCGCATTTTCCGGGCAGAGCACTCCAGACTCCATAGCCTGCCATCGCTTGCAAGCATGGTGTGGTGATATCCCGCAGACCTCTTGATGCCATGCAAGCTCTGAACATCAGCATCGGGTGTTTGAGTCTCTGATAGCCATCGGGCAACGATGTTGCGGGGCACACCGAGCTGATGATCGGTGTGTGACAGGGTATTGATCGCATGGACCACTCCGTGGGAGTTTATCGAAACGGCGTTGCCCCCCAACGTGTTAGCGTAGAACAGCTCCAGGATGGTGAGCCCACCGACCGACTTTTTCAACACGTACAGCGCATCCTGCGCGTTGCTGTCCCAGTCCTCTGTATGGCCCATCAACTGCCCGTTGTTTGTGACGACGGTGGTGCATTTGCTGGTCCCCCAGCGAGCAAGCTCGTCTTCGACACTGATGGCCCAGAGCTCTTCAAAAGGAACGCCTGCTCCTTCGGAGTAGCCCCTCAATTCCTCGATCAAGTGGGGGAAGTGTCTGGCCGCAGGAGCCAGCAGGGCCTGGGCGCGACTGCACTGAGCTCGCCAGCCTGATGCCTGCCTTTCAGCCTCGAGCGTGTCGACCAAGAAGTGACCGAACCGCTCGCCAACAAGGTTTCCCAGCTCGTGGTAGGAGGCCGCCTGTATCTCAACGTAACTGCGATGGGTCATCGTCGTTCCCATCTCGCCATCCGGATCACACTGATCGAATAACCTCCGGCACGGCCTGGGGCAATGTTCGAGGGGGGGGCTGCCATGGGCTCAAAATCCAAGCCAAGCCCCCGCCCCCGTTCGAGCAGTGACTCCGTCATAACCACTGCCCTCAGAATGCCCGATCTGGGCTGATCGGCACCAGCAGGGCCGAGGTACCGACACCCCCAGCTTCGCTGGAGAGGTGGCGGTGACCTGCCCCCGAAACATGTACCAGACGCTAAGTGGTGCTCCTCACAAGTTG
>CAZANL010000908.1:0-2017 GCA_964486115.1 uncultured Planctomycetota bacterium | reverse complement strand
CCGCCTCCAGCGCCTGAGTTGCGGACATGCCCTGGCGAACCATCGCGGCGGTTTGCAGGGGCAGGAGCACCGCGCCGTCGTAGGCCCCAGACCCGAGAGCGACCGGGATGCCCTGCCGCGCGAGGATGCCGGGCAGGTAGTAGCGGCTGCCGCTCGCCAGAGAGGCCGTCTGTGGGTTGATCAGCACCGGCACGCCGCGCCGGATCAGCTCCGCCGGGATGTGTCGGCTACCACCCGCGGAGACCAGCACGAGCTGGGTCAGCTTGTGCTTGTCGAAGAAGGTCTCGAGCACGAGCTTGATCTCGATCGGCGAGTTGACGTGGACGATCGCCGGGATCTTGTGATGGAACAGCAGCCGGAACGGCTCGAGGCGCCGGTTGACCTTGGGCCGGTCTTTTTCGCGCGTGGCGCCACTGGATCCGCCTGTCGCGCTGACTCGCTCCGCTTCGAAATTGATCTTGAAGTTGCGAACCTGTATTCCGCCTTCGAGTCGGTTTGGCTCGGTCAGCTCGGCAGTCAACGTGACCGGGCCCATGGGGGACTTGAAGACGATCGTCAGCGTCTTGCTGGCAGCGTCCCACTGCCCCTTCTCGAACGGCTCGGCCTTCCCGCCGTTGCCGGTCATCGTGCCGGTGACATTGCTGCCCTCCAGCTTCAATGTCATCGTCAGGGTCTGCATTTGCCGGCCGCGAAAGGAAAGTGAGGCCTCCCAGGTGCCGCTGATCGGGTCGTCCTTCTTTGCCTTCTTGACCACGATCTTGGGCTTTTCCTTGATCCCCTTGCGCTTCTTCTCGAGGTACTTGTCCCACTTCTCGGTGTATTTCTTGCCCTGCAGCAGCGTTCCCTCCATCGACTTGGTCAGGCCGAGCAGGGCTTGGCTGGAGGAGTTGCTGTAAGAGAACTTGATCGCGGCGTGCGTTGCGACCAGCATCTCGTCACGTGATTTGCCGAACAGCTTGATCAAGGTGCCGCCCCCCGACAGACCGGTCTTGGCTGGCGGCGAGAGCAGCGCGGCAGTCAAGCCGTTGGCCAGCGCGCGACGAAAGACCGGATCCTCCGGACGGGTGGCCAGATTGAGCGGCGTGCCCGCCCGAGCCAGGCTGGAGATCGGCGAGCTGCGGTCGTTGATCCCGGGGATGGTGACTCGCGACACGCCAATGTGGCTGTCCATGTCGATCATGCCGGGGGCGACAGTCATCTCGGGGGCGTCGATGATCTGAGCGCCCTTGGGGATGCGCAGGTTGCGTCCCCCCACCCGGAGGATCTTGCCGCGGCTGATCAGGATCACGCCGTTGGTGATCACGCCTCGGGTGACCGTCAGGATCTTGCCGGCGCGCACCGCGGTGATCTTGGCCGAGATCGGCAGCGGCGGGGTCGAGCCGACGTCTGGCAGGCTGGGGCGATGGTAGACCGTTCGTCCTCTGACGAGCACCTCGTTGATGACCGTGCCGGTGCCGAACGGCTCGCCCGAGACCAGCACCAGGTCAGCCGAGCAGCCCTCTGCCACGCGGCCATGGCGCGCCGAGATACCGAGGAGCTCGGCCGGCACACTCGTGCAGGCAGCCAGTGCGTCCGCGGGCTTCATCCCTGCGCGAACGGCCATCGCCGCGTTGATCAACAGCTGGCCTATGCGGGAAGGGTTCGTCGGCGAGAGCGCGACCTTGACCCCGGCCCGGGCCAGCGTGGTGGCCGTCGCGAGCTGGGCCTTGCCCTCCGCGCTCGACCCACGGGAGTCCGCGTAGGGCTGGCGCTGCGTCGAGGCGAGTGCGTCGACGATCACCGGCACGTTGCGCCGGGCGATTTGATCCGCCACCTTGTATCCTTCGGCCGCGCCGACCAGGACCATTCGCAGGCTGTAGCGGTCGGCCAGCCAGAGCGCACGGAGTATGTCGCTGGCCTTGTTGGCGTGGACGAACAGCGGCCGCTTGCCGTTGATGACATGGGTCCAGACCTCGAGGTCGCCCTCGAGCAGGCCGCCGCCGTTGGCGGAGCCGATCTTGGCCGAATCTAGCACGTG
>CAZANL010000907.1:0-2017 GCA_964486115.1 uncultured Planctomycetota bacterium | reverse complement strand
AAATTGCCACGCGGATCATTACGCTCTCGCCGGGAACTACCCGCTCAGACTCCGAGTGGCGGTGGGCACCTTGAGTCCAGAGGAGACCGTCACCTACCTCACCGGGATCAATATGCCGACCAAGCATGAGACCGAGACCACCGTGGCCATCGTACCCGGAGACCCGGAAGCCTCACAGGTCTACGAGCGAATGGGAAAGCGCGACGTCCTCGCTATGCCGCCAATCGGAACCGAGGACGTGGATGCAGCGGCCCTGGCAACGGTCCATGCCTGGATATTGGGACTCGAGGACTAAGGCTCGTTTGGGTTGATCCGCGCATGAACGCCAGCGTATTCTTCGATCTATCGCGCCGGGCCGGAGCATCTACAATATATAGACGAAATGCCTGTGAACTGAACCGTTTTGCTACGCAGCGAGGAGCATTCTCCATGGCACGGTTGTTGCTTCACCAATCCATATGGTCTGGACCATCCTCATCGCTGCTGCCCTCGCCCAACAAGGTCGCCCCGAGCTCGTCACGGTTTGCGACAAGCAGCTCATGGGCTTGCTGATGTGGACGCCCGAGGATGGGCTGCAGTGGCTACCCGGTGAGCCCGATGCGGCGGTGGCCGGGGAGACCGCGACAGCGCTCCGAATGGAGACACATCCCATTCGGCATCCCGCATTTCGGTACTCGATGAGGGTCTCCTCCTTCGCGCACAGCTGGAACCCCTACCGCCGAGTCAACTGTCGCCTCGACGATGTGCAGATCTCCAGCCAACGCCCCGAGCTGATTGAGGCCCTCGAGGCCTGGCAGGCCGGAAGCGTTCCCGGTCAGACATGGATTGCTGAAGACACGCCCATTTACAGCGCGGCGGACGGTGGCGAGGCCGTGGCCTTTCTGCTCCGGGGCGAGAAGGTCCATGTGACTGGAGCCGAGCCGGCAAGGCTAAAGGTCACAGCCAATCAGCGGGGCCAGCTGGTTCAGGGATGGGCCCCGATCGAGCGCGTGGTCGCCGATGAGCCCGCCGGGCATACGGAGCCAACAGCCCAACCAGAAGCTGACGAGACCTGGATAGCGGCCTGCGAAAACGACCGGGCCACCCTGGTCGGGCGCTGGACTGCACAGGGGGGCCTCGAGCCTATCGGCGGTGACGCCTGGCCAGAAGAGCGCCTGCACACCCTCGGCCGAGCGTTGGCTCGGGAGCACTGGACGGGACCTTCTGACCGAAATGGACAGCCCCAACCCGCTTCCTTCGCTGCGCCAGGGGTGGTGAGGGTCAACCAGACCAAGATGCTGGACCTGGGGCGCTGCCCCCAGCGCGGCATCGTCACCAGCGGCGCGTCCTTCACCGCCGTGCCCCTCTCCACTGTGCCGTCCATCCTCGTGGATCTTACCGAGAAGCGGGATTTCTACCTGCCCTACCCCAGCCGCCAACAGTGTGGCTCTGTCGCGCTACGGGAGCAAGAGGGCCTACTGGTGCTCACCGAGACCGGCTGCGAGCCGTCGTGGACGGCGTTCGAGAGCGAAGATATTGGTCTAGTGTCCTTTATCGAGAGCAGGGACGGAAGCACCTGGACCGCTGTGATCTCCGAAGTGAGGGCTGGCAAACTCGGGTCGTCGATTCGCGTTGATATACGCTGGGTACCGGGGTGTAATTAATGCAGGCCATCGGCATCACACAACCGTTCATCCTCTTCTCGCGGGAGCAATCCACGTGCTCGTCTCGATAGCCCTGCTGATCTCAACGGCCTTTGCCACTCCGGCGACCGTCGAGGAGGCCAGGCGACTGCATCTGGCAGGTTCCTCGGTCCAAGGGGTCGAGATCATCCTGCCCGAGATCGACCAGGATCCCGCCGCCGCCATGGCGCTGGGGCGGATCTTCTTCGCCCATTCCCAGTGGGCGCTCGCGGAGGCAGCCTACCACCGGGTCCCCAGCGACAGCCCGCTCTGGTTTCGCAGCCGGCTCGAGGCCACCTGGGCCGCCTATTACCTCGACCCGACCCACGAGCGGGCCATCGCGCGGGCGCTCCTCC
>CAZANL010000906.1:0-2017 GCA_964486115.1 uncultured Planctomycetota bacterium | reverse complement strand
CACGCTGCTGCTGATATTCCCGGCGCTCGGCGCGGGCATAGCGCTGCAGAACCCGAACACGCCGTTTCTGACATTCATCATCCTGGCCGCGCTGTCCGGGGTCGGCGGGGGCGCCTTCGCCAGCTCGATGTCGAACATCAGCTTCTTCTTTCCCAAGAAGGTGCAGGGGCTGTCGCTGGGCCTCAACGCCGGGCTGGGCAATCTGGGCGTCAGCGTCATGCAGTTCCTGCTGCCCTGGATCATCACCTTCGGCGCCTTCGGCGCGATGGGCGGCGACGGTTACACGATCACGGCCAAGGGCGTCGAGAAGACGATCTGGGTTCAGAATGCAGGGCTGGTCTGGCTGCCGATCCTGGGGGTGTTCATGATCGCTGCCTTCTTCGGCATGAACAACCTGCCACAGCACAAGGTCGGGGCCACGCCGATCGCAGTCGGGAAGTTCCTCTGGTTGACGATCCTGGGCTATCTCGGCGCGGCGGTCGGTATCGTGCTGCTGATCGTTCCCTGGGGCGGGTTCCCGGTGCTGCTGAAGATATTCGTGATCCTGGTCGTCGCGGTGATCATCACGCTGGCCGGAATGCGTTTTCTGACGCCCAAGGAGACGAAGGAGAATCTCAAGGGCCAGTTCGCGATCTTCAGCAACAAGCACAACTGGATCATGACGTACCTCTACACGATGACGTTCGGCTCGTTCATCGGGTACGCGAATGCATTCCCCAAACTGATCGACGATGTCTTCGGCTTCATCCGGGGCGACGCTACTGGCGCCAAGCTGGTCGAGGCGGTCAGCAATCCCAACGCGCCCGTCTCGACCAAGTACATCTTCATCGGTGCGGGTGTCGGCGCACTGATTCGCCCGGTCGGCGGTTGGCTCTCTGATAAGTGGGGCGGGGCTCGTGTGACCCACTGGGACACGATCATCATGATCTTCGCCACGATCGGCGCCGGCTGGTTCGTGGCGCAGGCCGCCGCTTCGCCGACGCCGGAGAAGTTCTTCATGCCGTTCCTGCTGCTGTTCATCCTGCTATTCGCAACGACAGGCATCGGCAACGGATCGACGTTCCGGATGATCCCGATGATCTTCGACAAGGAGCAAGCCGGGTCCGTGCTGGGCTGGACCTCGGCGATCGCGGCCTACGGCGCGTTCCTGATCCCGAAGATCTTCGCCACACAGATCAAGGGCGGCACCCCGCAGTACGCGCTCTACGGGTTCGCCGTCTACTATGCCACCTGCCTGGGCCTGAACTGGTGGTTCTATGCCCGGAAGGGTGCGGAGGCCCCATGCTAGAGTATGGACTGGCAAGCCGTGCGCTGACCGTCACCTTGCTGACAGGCATCGTACTCGCGGTCGTGGCGACGCTGCCGCTGGTCTCGGCGCTGCGCTTGCCCGGCAATGACGTTGGCTACGACCCGATCCAGCCGATCTCGTATTCGCATCGCTTGCATGCTGGCGAGCTGAAGATCGACTGCCAGTACTGTCACCAGGGCGCGGAGACCAGCAAGCACGCTGGCGTGCCCGCGGCCTCGACCTGCATGAATTGCCACCGTTTCGTCTCGGCGCCGCTATTCGCACAGCAGGCCGAGGATGCCGCGGCCAAGAAGGCCGGCCGTGAGCCCCGACGAATAGTCTCGCCGGAGTTGAGGAAACTCTACGACGCGCTCGGGCTGGGTCCCAACCTGCAGCGTGACCCGAGCAAGCCAATCAAGCCGATCAAGTGGATCCGGGTCCACAAACTCCCGGACCACGTCTTCTTTCCGCACAGCCGGCACGTCAACGCGGGCGTGAAGTGCCAGGCCTGCCATGGCGAAGTGCAGCAGGCCGAGCGTGTCAGGCAGCATGCGGATCTGTCGATGGGGTGGTGCGTCAACTGCCATCGAGAAGCCAATCGCAATGGAGTCGACGGCAAACCAGTCAAGGCATCGATCGACTGCTCAGCCTGTCACTATTGAGAGCCATGCCGTGAAGCACTACTACAAGGGAATCGAGGAGCGGGACGCGACGCCGGCGTTCCAGCAG
>CAZANL010000905.1:0-2026 GCA_964486115.1 uncultured Planctomycetota bacterium | reverse complement strand
AAGAACGCTGTTGGCGCGGCATCGTCAAGCGGACAAGAACCAGCAAGCTGAGGTCATCCAGCGCGGGGGAATGCTGGCCTATGACACGGATCTCGTTCATGCCTTGGCAGAACACTACCTGACCGACGTGGCCGAGCGGGAAGCTGCCCGCGCCGAGAACCCGGAGGCGAGGGAGGGGATAGCCCGTCGGAGCGCCATCGACATCCGGGCGTCGATGAGGATGTTCACCGGATGGCTCAACCAGAAACACCCTCGGCTCCAGACCGGAAGCCTCGACGGCGCAAAGCTCAAGTCATACTTCTCTTGGCTCGCCAGGCAAGATACCAAGCGCGGTACGAAAACGGTGAAGATGTCGGGCGCGACATTGAACAAGCACCGCCGTTGCGTCCGTGCTGCCATCAGGTTTCTGGCCACGATTCGCCCTCCGATGTTCCCGGACCTGGACTCGTTTGATGCAGCGTTCAGACCTGCCAGGACCCTCAACAAACCGCCAATCGTCTACAGTCCCGCCGAGTTGCGGGCCTTCCTACGCCATGCGATTGACCGGGAACATCCCGACCATGTGCTGGTCAAGGAGCGCATGAGGAAGGGCGCAAAAGAGATCCTCCACACGCCTGCGGCTTCCACGGCTTCCACGCCGGTTTCGCGCCTGTTCATCCTGTTGGCGTTGACCGGCGCACGGCTGGGAGAGGTTGTCGTTTTGAAGTGGGAAGACGTTGACCTGGTGAAAGGCCGCATCACGCTCTACGGGAAGAAGACCGGCAAACTCAGGATCTTCCCTCTCGTAGGTGGCGGAGCCGACATGGACCTCTGCCCGCGACTGCTGGAACTGATGAAGCGTTGGCGACTCGAAGCTGGAGAGCGGGTGTATGTTCTTCCGCACGACGGGAGGGACCAGCCGGTGTACCCCCGGACAAGCTGGGCTTCCTGCGGACGCCAGTGCGAGACGACAATCAAGCCCCAGGGAATCCGATCCACTGCGTCGAGCAACCTAGCCGCGATTGGAGTCCCTCCAGCAGCGGCGGCTCTTTACCAGGGCCACGGGACGGAGGTGGCCAGCAAGTTCTACCGCGACCTGGTCCTCGACCGAGAGCCTGGACCCGACCTCGAATCGGCGCTGGGCCTGGCAGCCATTCTGGACGCCTTGCTCAAGACGGACAAGGGACGGCGCAAGAGGGCAGGTCGAAGATGAAAGGTCATGCACCAAAGTGGATAACCAGTTTCCTCCCCGCGCTTGCTAAGCCCCATGGACGATGCTCGACAGTTTCCAACTACCTGGTTGCTCTTGGCGTGCCTACCTGCGTTGCATCACTCCTCCCGGGCCACGGCAAAGAGGTTGCCAGGCAGTTCTACCGCGACCTGGCCCTCGATCGTCACACAGGCGAGGATCTTGAAATCGCCCTGGGTCTACACAGCATCATGGAGAGCCTCCTGGCGGAGACAGCCGGTCCCACGCTACTGGCCGACCTACAATGATCCCTGACCTCGATGATATACCTCCGTGGCTACTCCGTGCCCCGCGCAACTGGATCGCCCTCTATGTTGAACGCTACTGCAACGTTGGGGCAGAAGGTCTGTATCGGGAGTGGCCGAGGGAGAAGTACAGTTGGGTCCTGATGCAGGTGGTGCAGGCTGAGGCGCCCCGGGTTCTTCGGAGACTTGGTTAGTTGACTCCCGCCATCAGGGCAGGCGTCCTTCTGCTCAAGTAATAGGCTACCTCGAATTCGGCTGGTGGGACGTATCCGATCGATTCCAGCAGGCGCCGGTTGTTGAACCAGTCGACCCATCCCAGCGTCGCGAACTCGACACACTCCAGGTTCCGCCAGGGTCCTCGTCTGCGGATGACTTCCGCTTTATAGAGGCCGATCACGGTCTCTGCCATCGCATTGTCGTACGAGTCACCGACGCTTCCAACCGACGGCTCGATACCGGCGTCCGCCAGCCGTTCGGTGTATCTGATCGACAGGTACTGACCAGGCTCAAGGGGTCGTCGCAACACTGTCTTGCTGGATCGAGAGTAGGTAAT
>CAZANL010000904.1:0-2027 GCA_964486115.1 uncultured Planctomycetota bacterium | reverse complement strand
TGTCTCACCCCCGATCAGGCCGGCGATGTGACCTCCCCTGGATGGGTGCAGGGCCTGAGCGTCCTGGGTTTCTCTGCCGACAGCAAGTCCGTGCACTTCACCGCCGTCCACGACGCGGCACGGCGGCCCTGGACCTGTGACATCGATACGGGCGCGATCGAGACGATCGGCGCACTCTCCGACTACTCGGATGTCTCCCATCTGGCCATCTCGCCAAGAGGCCATGAGATCGCCGTCGTCGCCTCCTCCACTGTCATCCCCGAGCGCGTCGTGAGTGTTCGGGGCGACAAAACCACGATTCAGGCTCGTTCCAGTTCAGAGAGCCTGCCCGTCGACACCCTGGTTCAGGGCGAGGCGATCCGCTGGTCCACGTCGGCGGGAGACGTGGTACACGGTCTGCTGTTCCCGGCGCCTGGCGTGACCGCTACGCGGAGCAGGAGCAAGAGCTCGCGGAGGTTGAACCAGACGCCGTCTTCGCCGCTAAGGGCCTGTCGAAGGATTAGTTCATCAGTTTCGGGACTCGCGTGCCGATGTCAGCTGTATGAACAAAACGAGACTCTGGAATCCTAATTTCTGTAAGGGCGCGCCGCTGGTAGTGGGCCAGCTGGCTGAGAACCATCGACGCTGGGTTGCTGGGTTGCTGGCGCAAGCTTTGGGCAACGTGAAGGCCGTCGCCGAGCTTCTCGACATGGACCGGAAGACCGTTCTGCGCGGCCGGACAGAGGTGGAGGCAGGGTTAGACGGGTTGGGACGGGTCCGGCGATCGGGGGCTGGGGGCAAGCCCGCCGAGGAGAAGGACCCCACCTTGGAGAAGGACCTCTGGGCCCTCGTCGAGGCCGATACGGCTGGCGACCCGATGACCAATCGAAAGTGGACTCGGAAGAGCCTTCGCCAGCTGGCGCGAGAACTCGGGGAGCGAGGGCACACGGTCAGCAAGGACACGATCGCTCGCCTCCTAAAAAAAAAGGGTACTCACTCAAGGGCAATCGGAAGCGGTTCACCGGACCGCCCCACCCAGACCGGGACGTGCAGTTCAAGCACATTGAGAAGCAGAAGCAGTCGTTCCTCGACAGCGGCGAGCCCGTCATCAGCATCGACACCAAGAAGAAAGAGCTGATCGGCAATTTCAAGAACGCGGGTCGCATCTGGCGAACGGAGCCGGAAGAGGTGAACGCTCACGATTTCCCGAGCGACGCCGAGTGCCGCGCCGTGCCCTACGGCGTCTACGACCTCGCCAACAACCGCGGTTTCATGACAGTCGGAACCTCGGCGGATACGCCGGAGTTCGCCGTCGACAGCCTTGTCCGCTGGTGGCGTAAGGACGGGACAAAGCGATATCCACAGGCCTCGCGTTTGTTGATCCTGGCGGACTCGGGCGGAAGCAACAGCGCTCGATCTCGGGTGTTCAAGCACCGGATCCAGGAGAAGCTGGCGGACGGCTATGGCCTCGCCGTCACGGTGTGTCACTACCCGAGGGGCGCGTCGAAGTGGAACCCCGTCGAGCACCGCCTGTTTTCCTTCGTCAGCGGAAACTGGGCTGGTCATCCGCTGCGCACGCTCAAGGGCATGCTTGCCCGCATTCGCGGCACCGTGACCAGCACCGGCCTGAAAGTCCGGGCCGCTCTTACGCGCAAGATCTACCAGAAAGGGGTGAGCGTCCCTGACGACGAAATGCTCGCTCTGAACCTGGAGCGGCACGAGATCTGCCCAGATTGGAACTACACAATCTCATCTCGCTGACGCCAGAGTGCCTGCCCCGCGGGGAGGCCTCGGTGGGGAATTAATTCTCGGACAGGCCCTTAGTCTCCCCTTGGTGTCCACGAGCGGGATCTCGCCGGCCTCGAGCTTCGCGAGCATCGTCGCCAGCGCGGGCGGGATCGGGTGCTTCAGTCGTGATTTCTTGTTCTTGGTCTTGCTGGCGCGCAGCCGAATCCAGCATTCGTCTAGCAGCCGTTGAAGAACCTCGGCGAAGGCATCGCGAGGTCCTCGGCGTCGCTGGCAAGGCAGTCCGAGGGTCAAGCGTAATG
>CAZANL010000903.1:0-2029 GCA_964486115.1 uncultured Planctomycetota bacterium | reverse complement strand
CGACCAGCAGCGTCACGCAGCCGGCGAACACGTGCAGGCCGTGCAATCCGGTCAGGGTGTAGTAGACCGAGCCGAACAGGCCCGACGAGATGGTCGTGCCCGCGTTGTACAGGTGTACGTAGTCGAAGGCCTTGATCCCCAGGAAGACCAGACCGAGGGCCATCGTCGCGAGCAGGTAACGCACCATGGCGTCGCGCTTGCCCTCTCTGGCGGACTTGAGGCCATAGACCATCGTCACGCTGGAGCAGATCAGCACGAATGTGTTGAAGGCCAGGACCGGCACATCGAGGATCTTGCCCGGGTCTGGCCAGCTGCTGTTTCCGAGGCGTAGCACGATGTAGCTGCCGATCAGGCCAGTGAACATCATCACCTCGGAGGACAGGAACAGCCACAGCGCCAGCTTGGGTGTCTCGACGCCGACGGTTTCAGCGACCGGAGGCGGCCCTTCGGCCTCGCCATTGAGCGGCATCGTCTGCAGGCGAAAGTCCTGCTCCATGCCGGGCACGCTGTATTCGTGGGGTCCGCCGTAGACCACCGGGGTGGAGGCGAAGTTGCCGTGCCCGGGCGGTGACGGCGCAGTCCACTCCAGCGTGCAGGCCTCCCAGGGATTCTCGCTCGCCGGGGTCTTGCGGAACAGGCTACCGAAGAAGTTGATGGCAAACGGTAGCTGCGTCACGACCAGTCCGAGCGTGGCCCAGCCCGCGTAGACGTTCCAGTGCTGGATCTCCTTAAGAAAGTCGTAGTTATTAGGGTTGGCAATACGCCGCATGTGCCCGCCGATGCCCAGCCGGAACATCGCTCCGAAGACGGCGCAGAGGAAGATGAAGCTGCCCCAGAAGTGCACCTTGCCCCAGAACTCGCTCATGTGCTTGCCGAACATCTTCGGATACCAGAAGTAGATCCCGGCAAAAGCTCCGAACAGCACGCTTGCTGCGAGGGTGAAGTGAAAGTGGCCGACCACGAAGTAGGTATCGTGAATGTAAACGTCGATCGTCTGGACGGCGTTCAGCAGGCCGGTCAGGCCACCGATGCCGAAGACGAAGACGATCCCCAGCGCAAACAACATCGGCGTGGTCAACCGCAGCGACCCCTGCCAGATCGTGCCGAGCCAGTTCAGGAAGAAGATCGCCGACGGGATACTGATCGTCAGCGTGAGGAACATGAAGGCCTTGCCAACCAGCGGGTTCATCCCGGAGGTGAACATGTGGTGGCCCCAGACGACCTGGCTCAGGGTGACGATGATGCCCATCGAGTAGACCGTTGCCTTGTAGCCGAACGCGGGCTTGCGCGAGAATGTCGCCAGGATATCGGCGACGATGCCCCAGACCGGTAGGATCAGGATGTAGACCTCGGGGTGGCCGAACCCCCAGAACAGATGCTGATAGAGCAGCGGCTGGCCCCCTTGCTGCGGGGCCAGCGGACCGGCCATGAAGAAGGTGGTGCCTGCCACCCGATCGAGCAGCAGGAAGATCAGGGCGGCCGCCACCACCGGCACCCACAACACATTGAGGATCGAGGTGTAGAACAGCCCCCAGATCGTCAGCGGCATACGCATCAGCGTCATGCCTGGACAGCGCATGTTCAGCACCGTGGCAATGTAGTTGATCCCACCCATCAACGATGAGGTGCCGATGAACACGATGGCCAGGATCCACAGCGTCTGGCCGTGCTTCTGCGACAGACCAAGCTCGACGCTCGTGCTGGCCGAGAGGGGCGGGTACGCGGTCCAGCCGCCCGCCGCCCCCCCATCCCCGAGGAACAGCGACACCAGCAAGATCAGGCTGCCGGGCACAACCATCCAGTAGGACAGCATGTTCAGCTTGGGAAACGCCATGTCCTCGGCCCCGATTGACAGCGGGATGAGGTAGTTGCCGAAGGCCCCGATCACGATCGGAGTGATGGCGAAGAACACCATCATCGTCCCGTGCATCGTGAACAGGACGTTGTAGGTATCATTGCTGATCGTGCCGCCCTCGAACAGGAAGCCGATCAGCGGCACCGGCTGTCCTGGATAGGCCAGTTGCCAGCG
>CAZANL010000902.1:0-2045 GCA_964486115.1 uncultured Planctomycetota bacterium | reverse complement strand
GCTCGCTGCCCACCTTGGCGCGCCGCCTCCAGAGCAGGGAGGCCAGAAAGGCGTGCATACTGGTCCCGAGGATGTGGACCACCATCAACAACAAGTCGTAGAGTCCTGATTCAGCCATGCTTATGACAAATTCTAACACCCTGGATTGCAGCGCGGTAGCCGACAGGCTAACCTGCGGATAGATTTGGAAAGAGCGACATCGAGACCGGGCAGTTCGCAGGTAATACCCGCGAGCGGAATGCACCGTGCGAATTGCGGGTGGCCAGGTGCAGGGCTGGACGTCTCTTGCGCGGAGACCGGGCCGTGGGCCACACCTGTCGCAGTGCGGCCGGCGTGGCGAGCAACCGGCTCGAGCGGAGCGCCTGGTGGGTGTCTCTCGGTCGAGTCTTCGAGGAGCATCCGCTCCGTTGCCGAATGGTCCCGGGCGATTCGGTCGTGGACCGTGCAGGCCCCAGAGCGTTTGCCCTGGTGCTGCTGGACACTTCAGGTCGGCAGCTGTCTGTTTTCGCTAGCGCCGGAGGGCGGCCGATGAGTCGTCTGACGAGCCGGTCGATCCAGGCCTATTGTCTTCTCGCGGCGGTGCTGTTCCTGACGGCGGGTTTGTCGATCAAGCATCTGCCGATGAGCCCGGAGCCGGAGCAGTGGTCCCACTTCGACAATCCATGGCTCGATGGCTGGTGCCGAGGAGACGCAGGCTGGTACCGCACCGTTGCCGAACAGGGCTACTCTTTCCAACCCTCGCGGAAAGACCCGGTGCCGTTCTTTCCAGCCTATCCCCTGGCGATGCGGGCACTCTCTGGGTGGCTGGGGCAGTCGACGCTGTTGGCCGGCATGTTGATCACCTTCCTGTCCGGATTGGTGATCGCGATCTGCTATCCCATCTGGTGTCGGATTCACTACGACGAGCCGCAGACTCGAATGGCCGTGGCCGTCTGGCTGCTCTACCCCTT
Organism: uncultured Planctomycetota bacterium; assembly: GCA_964486115.1. GTDB lineage: Bacteria > Planctomycetota > JACQVV01 > JACQVV01 > CAZANL01 > CAZANL01. The sequence continues at coordinate 1,095 of CAZANL010000902.1, read as the reverse complement.
CTCGTTTTTCGTCTACGGTACGGTCTACAGCGAAGGGCTGTTCATCTGCTCCGCGCTCTGCGCGTTCATGTTGCTCGAGTCGGACCGCCCTCTGCTGGCCGGATTGATGGGGGTGATCTGCACGGCTAGCCGACCCTTCGGGCTGGCGCTCGTTCCCGCTCTTGTGCTGCGAGCCTGGGAACGCAGTGGCGTGATCCAGCAACGGAGTGGATGGCTGCCAGGGGTGAGCCTCAAATCATTTCGCTGCAAGGACTTGCTCGTCATCATCTCCGCAGCGGGTATCCTCTCCTACTGGTTGTTTCTCTGGAAGAGCTTCGGCGATCCGATGATCTATCCCAAGGCGACGGCGGCCTGGGGCAACAAGCCTGGAGCCCACGCCTGGTTCAAGCTGGAGGTCATCGAGCTCTGGCGGCAGTGGCCCTGGGGTTCGCCTCAACTGAACAACCTGTTCCAGGCTGGTTTGACGCTGCTGGCCTTCATCGCCATTCCGGGGGTGATCAAGCGTTGGGGGTGGGGCTACGGCGCATACTGTTTCGTCGTGCTGGGGATTCCAGCCCTGTCGAACCACTCTTTCACCGACATGGGGCGCTATATCTTACCCGCGTTTCCTTGTTTTGCGGTGATCGGCGCCTGGCTCTCACAGCGTTCCAGGCTGGCCTGGCCCCTACTGGCAGGCAGTCTGGTGGCCTTATTAGTGCTGCTCTCACGATTTGCGCGCTGGTACTACGTCGCCTGAGGGGTTAGCCCGCCGTGCTAAGAGCCAGCATGATCTTGCGCTCATGTGCGGGAAGCAATCGGCGCACCGTGGCGTATCGGATTGGTGGGACGGGGTGAACTGTCCACGGTGATGTTACTGTGTCCCCTTGCGCTGGCGGTCTGGAGAGGGCGGGAGCTCGACCAGTTCCCCTTCTGGACCCTGGCCCCGTGCGTCGCCGCCTTGTTTCTGCTGCCGCTCACCTTTGCGTATGCGGTCGTGCGGCACCGGGTCCTGGGCATCCCGCAGCTCCTGCGGTTGGGATTGCAGTATGCGTTTGCCCGCAGGCTGCTGCTGTCGCTGGTGCCGCTGGTCGCCAGCGTGCTGATTCTCGATCTGCT
>CAZANL010000901.1:0-2046 GCA_964486115.1 uncultured Planctomycetota bacterium | reverse complement strand
AATCGGCCGCGCCATCGGCCCAGCGGACGAGGCTGCCGGACTGGTAGGTATAGTCCATGCCTCCCGCCATGTATCTGCACAGGACGCCACGGTCCTTGCTCCCAATGAACAGGTGGGGCAAGCAGCCGATGGTTGCAGGGCGGATCATGTAGATCTTGGCCTGTCGATGCAGCACGCGCGTTGGCGAGTGGGGGTCGTCCGGCTCCCAGGCATAGATCGCGCCGTCCACGGTGGCGCCATAGAGCCTCCCGTCTTGCAGCGCCAGCGAGGTCACCTGGCTGGTTGACCCGCTGTAGAGTAGCGGCACAGGATGCTCGCTGGCCAGGTCGGCGCGATAGACCCGATTACCCGAGCTGTAGTAGATCTCGCCGTTCTGCGCCGTCAGAGCGCGGACCGACTTGGCGTTGGCCGTTGTTTCCGGAAACAACGTCTGGGACGGCACCTGCGGATTGCCGAATTCCCAGCAGACCAGGCCCACTTCCGAGTGGGTGACCACGAGCCGATTGCCGATCAACTCGATCGCGTTGACACCCGTCCGGCCTGCAGGCTCGCTGGCGAAACGATAGGTTGTCAGCTCACCGCTCGCGGGGTCGGTCGGTCCCCGCAGCGGTGTGACGTACACCCCACCACGAGCGCCAGCGGCGACATATTTCTTGCCGTCGTGGCGCACCACACGAACGGAGCGGATACCGCCCAGTTCACCGGCAGAGAAGTCGTAAATTTCGCGTGCCTGCTCTGCCTGTACGTTGCTTTTCGGGTCGAAGGCGAGCACTCGTCGGCCGCTAGCGATAAGGACCCGGTGGGTCCGGGCGTCGCTGTCTTCAGCCCTGGGCCGAAGCGATGCGAAGCGCCCTGAGCCCTGTTGGACCATTTTAGAGGCGGCCTCCATCAGCTGTTGCTGCATCTCTTCCAGCTTTCTGGATACCCGGCCGGTCGTCACCCGGCTCGGCGTGACCAGATTGCTGATCAGGCCCTTGTAGACTTTCTCCCGCTCCTGTTCGTCGGGAATCTCCTCCAGAATCTCAGCGATATTGGCGTTGCGCAGCATCTCGATGGCCTTCTTCCGGCGCTGCAACTCCTCCTCGAATTTCTTCTGCTCCAGTTCGCGTTGATGGTCTTGTTCGGCTTCGCGCAGCTTGTGGCGCTGTTCCTGGAGTTCGCGTTGACGGCGCTCATCGAATTCCTGGTAGGCCCGCTGTAGTTCTTCCTTCTTGTTCAGTTCATTCAGGCGCCCCTGACGTTCGAGATCGTCGAGAAACTCCTTCATACCGTGATCGATCTCCGCTTGCTTCTGGATCGCCTCGGCTTCGGCCTTGTTGCGCTTCAATTTTTCCAGGGTTTCGCATTGGAACCGGGCCGAGCGAACGCGGGACATCTCGAGTCCCGCATCCTCGAAGAACCCCTTGAGGGATGTGCGCAGGTGTCGCTCGAGCTCCTCGTCGATACCCTCGTCATCCAGCGTCAGCGCCTCTCGCTGGGTGACGAACGCCGAGAGCGCGCTCTTGAGCTTCGGCAGTACGGCAGCCACGACATCGACCAGCGTGCAGTCGTCCGCTTCGCGTGAAAGGAACACCCGCCGAAACCGCTCCGCCTGGTCCTGACTGCGGGTGTCGATGTATGCGGTGAAGCGTGCATGGCACTCGAAGGTGTGACCGTCTTGGCTGGACAGATCGTTGGTGTTGGTCTCGATGGTAAACAGCGATTCCTTGAGCAGGCTCAAGTCGCTGATCGAACTGCGCCGGCCCCCGGCCGGAAGCAGGGCACGCTCCTCGCCCTCCAGCAGACAAACGCAATCTTCCGGAACCACGAGTTCCTTGCATTGCAGAAAACGCTTGGCCTCCGTGGCTGGCAATCGGATCGCCAGCGCCTGCTCGTCATCGCGCCAGTTAATATAATCCATGGTTATCTCATACGTGGCTCCGCGAGGCCGCGAACTCTTCGAACTTCTTCAGGGTTTTCGGCATCACGGATGGCTTTTGGTGCTTGAGGACTTCTTCGAATGTCTCCCGAGTCATCGGGTTGATCTCCCCATTCTCGATCGCCAGG
>CAZANL010000900.1:0-2046 GCA_964486115.1 uncultured Planctomycetota bacterium | reverse complement strand
GGTCATCGGAGTCTTCGTCGGCAACGGAATGCTACCGGCGATCGCCTTGGTGCGAGCATTCTGAGAAATGAACGGGAACTTCTCGGCGCTCTTGAAGATGGTCTTCACCGTCTTCCATTCGTCGGCCGTTCCTCGTTTGGCATCGTCACGCGGGGCGGTATCGCCCCGCTTGTTCTTGTTCTGGCTAAAGGAGTCGGTGCTCTGGCCCATCGCCAGCCCGCAGAGGCTGACAGCCAGTACAGCGACCCCAAAGACCCATCGTACACCCATCTCACGCCCTCGTTAGTTTTGAGATCACACCTCACGGTGCGGTAGCAGATAAACCCTCTAACTCTCAACCCTCGTCATTGTAGCAAAATGACCAGATTATAGTCCAGTAATGCAAACCACGTGCCGAAGCCCCTTATTACCGCTTGAGCCACGGGGCCCCTGCTGGTGCTGTTCTTGTGAGCGCACTCCACCGCGGGTGTAAAGCCCACTTCACACTCGACCCGATTTTAGTAAAGTCAGCTTAGCTGGTACTCCGGCATGCTGGTGATCAAGATGATCACTTTCCGCAGCCGCTCTCGAGTGCGCTTGGACTCGACCTCGAACTGCTCCCCTTCGGGGGCCAGGATCGCGCGCAGCTGCGCCTCACGGACCGGCGGGAGTCGCCGCTGCAGCAATACCCCGGTCAGATGCCTGATCAGCTGCTCTGGACTCTCCAACCCGCTCAGCGCCTCGATCAACTTCAGCTGGAACGGCGGCGGCCGGCGCCCCGCCTTCTTGGGGGCCTTGCGGCGCTGCTGCTGCCATGCTCGTCGTGAGCGGGATTCTCCCTGCGCGATCAGATCCCGGACCATGTTATAGCGCACCAGCATCGTCTGGCTGTTGATCCAGACCCGGCCACCGTCCCAACCCTTGACGTTGGGCGGCTGAAACAGGTGCTGCCCCATCTGGCGTAGCGCTCGATCCACGTGACGATAACCGCTGCGCGTCAGGTCCTGGGCCTCTCCCAGATCCAGGCCCAGCGTGCGCACCGTCCCGATCACCAGCTGCACCGGGCTCTTGATCTGAGTTCCGATGGACTGGGCGCGATAGAACGCCTGCGACAGGAGCAATCGCCGAAGAACGGGCCGAAGCTCATAGTTGCTGTCACGAAATGTCCAGGCCAGCGCTTTGACGATCGCCGGGTCCGGGCTCTCGGCCAGGAAGAACTTGCACAGCTTGCGCACGATGAAGCGGGCGGTCTTGGGCTGGCCCAGGATGATCCGGACGATATCGTCCCCACTCCAGTTGCCGGTCTGGCCCATGAAGGTCTTTTGGCCGTCGTCGTGGTTACGTGAGTCCATGACGAAGCGGTTGCCCCGGTAGCTCCAGCCGGTGAACGCCCGGGCCGCCTCCCTGATGTCCTTCTCCGTGTAGTTGCCGATGCCGATGGTGAACAATTCCAGCAGCTCTCGGGCGAAGTTCTCGTTGGGTTTCCGCTTCTTGTTACGGTTACCGTCCAGGTACCGCAGCATCGCCGGATCACGCGCTATGCTGCGGACAAGCTGCTCGAAGTTGCCCAAGGCCTGCTGCCGAAAAAGATCATTCTGCAGCTTCATGTGTTCGCCATTGCGAACCGTGGCGTAGCTCGTGGCGAAGTGACCGTGCCAGAACAGCACCATCTTCTCTTCCAGTGGACGGCGGGACTCGATCATCCGCCCGATCCACCAGTTGAACAACCGCGTCAGCTTGCCGGACTCGTAACGTCGACGCACTGCTGCCAGCGCCTGCCCCCGAGCGACGGTCTGCATCTCGGCGGGGGTCAGCGGCAAGCCCCGACGCGACTTGTTATAGAGCATGCTCAGCTTCTGTCTTTTGGTCAACCGGGGCGCAAACCGATCGACCAGCACCCGCCGGAACATCCCGGGCAGCAGATTCGCAGGGATACCGAGCCCCTTGCGCTGGGTCCTCTCGGAGGCGGTCGGGACCGGCTGGCTCAAGGCTTGGGCAAGATCCAGCGTGAGCCGTCGGGCCCGCTGCTTACGCATCGATCGCAGAAATCGCTGCTCGTAGCGCTTC
>CAZANL010000899.1:0-2047 GCA_964486115.1 uncultured Planctomycetota bacterium | reverse complement strand
CGACCCATTCGGCCCAGCTTGAAGATCGCCTCTTTGCGCACGCTTTCAGCCCCCTCTCCGGCCAGTCGCTCTATTTCTTTCGTGAACGCCTTGCCGGTCTTGCTCGATCGCAGAAAGGCAAGCTGCTGAATCATCGAGCCTGCCGCCAGCATCGTGAGCTCCCGCTTCAGCTCTATTTCCTTCCCGCTGCCCAGAAAAATCAATGACTCGCAGATTTCGTCCGCAGACCGCGCCTCGCGTAGCCGGTCGATCATGAACGCAGCAAGCTCCGACCGCTTAGCCTCCGAGCGAGCCAGAGCCCGGATCGCCAGCGTGCGCAACGGTGCGCTGTCATCGTTGAGCGCAAGACTCTGCAGGATCGCCAACCAGTATTGCTTCTCGCTGATCAATAGCTGAAGTAGGCGAAAACGGAAAATCTCCGCCTCACCCGAGACAAGCATGTGCTCCAATGACTGACGCGCCCGGGGCGCGGGAGACGCCAGCAGCACTTGGGCGCTCAACATCCGATGTCCGATCCTAGAACCTGAACGAAACTGCAGATCGAAGTGATCGATGACAGAGCGCTGACCTTGCAAGCCCAGCGCTCGAGCTAGCTGTTTGGCAACAGTGGAGTCACGCAACGCAAACAATCGAGCGCTCTGGGCCTGCGGTCCGGAAATGAGAGCGGCGTGAACCCGCACCGCGAGCTGCGACAGAGGGGGCGGGGTCGCTGTCCCCTCCAGCAGACCGACTGCGGCCGAACTGGCTTCTAGAACCCGCCAACCAGCCAGCACCTTGAGCGCCATCATCCGAATCGACACGGCACCGCCAAAGTCGAGAACGACATCTCGAAGAGTTCCTGTCATCGTCGGCTTGGCCCGAGTCAACACGGCCATCACCGCTATTGGACTGCGGTTCAACTCGGTGGTCAGCCAGCTGATCTCCCGAGTCAGACGCTCCGCCGCCGGCTCCGCTGTCCCCAGTTCGATGGGCTTCAGATCGGGATGGACCGGCCTGCCCGCCATCATGGCTCCCACCGCATCCAGGTCTCGTCGCCGTCTCTGATCACGGGTCAACCGGGTCGCCGCTTCACGCAACTTGGGCTGCTTTTCGACCGACGCCTCGCCTTCCACCCCAGATCGTTTGAGAGCCAGCATGTCCTGTTTGTCGGGGCCAGTGAACAGTCCGCTGGCCACGGCCGCAAACATGCCGCCCGCGACCAGCAGCCCCAGAAACAGCAGCGGCAAGCGCCGTGCAGCAGGCCTATGTCCCGAGTCGCTCCGTGCGATCTCGGCGCTGATCGCGACCGCCGCCGCCTGCGGACCGATCCGACGCATCACCTCGCGGCGGCGGTCCTCCGATGCCGGAAGCGGCCGCAGGGCGGACAGGGATTCCAGTAGGGCGTGCGTCTGCTTCAGCAGGTTCCTGCAGGCGCCACAACTCTGCAAATGAACCTGTAACTGGTTGTGTTCTGTGCTCCGCAACTCTCTCAGCAGCAACTCGAGGTGCCGTTGCTCGAAGCTCTCGCAGTCGCATGACATCAGAGCAGCATCTCGGCCAGATGCGAGATACCGACCCGCACCTCATAGCACACCTGTGTGGGGGTCGTGTCGAGAAGGAGGCCCAACTCAGCATACGAGAACTTGTGGAACAGCTTGAGGATGACCGCCTCGCGCCGCGCCAACGGCAGTTCACCCAGTGCGTCACGGACCAATGCCGCGCTCTCGGTCGAGACTTCGGGCGGGGCACCTGACGGGACATCCTGTGGTTGGTCATTCCAGGTGCCCATCAAGCGATGAGCAATCGCGAAGATCTCGAGCTTGTGGTTCTCGCCGCCTTCTCGCGCGATCAGCTGACGTACTGCCTCGACCATCGTCCGCTCGAACAGCAACTCAGCCACAGCCGGATCACCCGTCACACGATAAAAATAGTTGATCAGGTGCCGCTCGTACCTCTCGACCAATGTCTGGATAGCGTCGCCGTCACCCTGCTGAATCCGCTGCCAGACGCCACTGTCAGAGACCACCCCCATCAGCGCGTGACCGCCTACTTGGAGATGCTGGCCGGC
>CAZANL010000898.1:0-2048 GCA_964486115.1 uncultured Planctomycetota bacterium | reverse complement strand
CATCCTGGCGTCTGACGTGCTGGACCGGTGGCGCAACCTACGGGTACCGGCGAGCCCTGGCGCACCTCGCAGGGCCTTGCTTCCCTCGGAGGTGGTGCGCGCACTTCATGCCGCTGACGCCATGCAGGGTGTCTCCGGCGGCCGTAGCCCCCACTCTCTCCGGCCGGTGCTGCTGGCGCTGATCATCGCCGCCCCCAGAATCTCTGCCCTGGCGCAACTCAACGTCGCCGATCTGGACTTGGAGGGCGCGCGCCTGGTGTTTGGTGAGGGAGCGGGCAACAAGGGCGCAGGGGCGGGCCACCTCGACAACCGGACATGCATCGAGCTGAGGAAATACGTCGGTGATCGCACCAGCGGGCCGCTCTTTCTGTCGCCAGGAGGAGGACGTCTGGACAAGGCGAACATGCTGAAGGACTGGCGGGCGATATTCTCGCTGGCGCTGGTAGACGAGCTGTGGCCCGGCTCCGAGGATCGGGATTTCCGGACGGCATACCTGGTCCATCTGAGTCTGTCGAAAGGCGAAACGGTCTATGTGCTCGGCGGCGGGCGAAAGCCCGGTCCAGGGAAGCAGGCAGCACGGCAGAGGCGAAAGGAGCACATCGAGTACCTGGTCGACCTGATCCGCCCCGCCTGGGAGAACCGGATGATCGGCGTGGATCTACACTGCTTCAGAAAGACAGCCCGGACCTGGTGCATTCAGGAGCAGGTCCCCGAGGTCTTCATCGACCTGCAGCTCGGCCACGTCAGCCAGCGGGGCAAGGATGCGTTGAGCGCCTTCTGGAGTTGGACCGGGCAACGGCATTACACTGACTTCGAATTGCTAGCCGGGAACGCTTCGCGGGTAGCTGTGGCGGTGCGGAAGAGACTGGACGAGGCCGAGGCCGAATTCCAGGATCAGGCGGCTGGAAACTCTTGTCTGAAAAACACGTTTAGTGACACGGTCGCTGTTTCGAGGGGTGCGCGCAAAACAGCGGACTGACGCAAATCGTTGCGACAGCAAGGGAAAAGTGGCGGACCCGGTAGGATTCGAACCTACGACCTCTGGCTCCGGAGGCCAGCGCTCTATCCAGCTGAGCTACGGGACCCAATTCTCATGCTGCACACGGAACACCCTCTCGCGGAACTGGCGGCCTTTCCAGGCCCTCCGGACGTGCCAGCCCTCAAATCTCGCACCAACTCGAACAGGGCAAGACTCGAAAAGGTCAACCGGTCAGTCGACCGAGGCGTAGATTCTACAGCACCAAAGCGGCAACTTCCACGACTCACCTGGCAAACAAGTTGATCGAGATTCAGTCCCAATACCTCTCCGGATCCGCCTGCGGTGGAAGGACGGGAAGCACGCGCTGACGGCGGCTACGCCAGCAGAAGCGGCTTAGCGAGACTCGTGCAGGTTGATAGACTGAGCGGCACCTTGAGCGACGAGCAAATGGACTGGCGAGAGGGGCGCTCTGCTGGAGCTGGCGGGGATCCAGCTCTCGTTTGGGCTGACGACATTGGGGGCCGCGCACTCGGATCATGACCCGCACCGACCAACGCACCAGCTCGCAACTGAGGCAGGCCTTCGAGGGCAGCGCCGCCTCACGCGGGAGGCGGCTGGCTCTAGGACTGCTCGCCCTGCTGCTGGCCACCACAATCTGGATTCCCAGTGTGCACTTCCTGTTTCGCCCCTCGCCGAACGCGATTCCACTCCAGGCGCGGGCAGTGGCAAACCACCAGCTCGAACTCTGGGAAGATCCGGCGCTGCGGACCCAGGCGATCCAGCGCATGCGAGCCAGCAACGCCGAGTGGGATTTCATGGGGCGGACTTATCTGGTGCTAGCCCTGGCCAACATGGCGCTCGACGAGCCGTCACAACAGACACGCTACTTGAAGGTCATCGACCGGATCATCGATGAGACCTTGCGTCTCGAGCAGGAAAAGGGACAGCTGTTCTTTCTGATGGGATACGCCCGTAACCGGTCCTTTGGCAACAAACACAAACGAAGCGTTTTCGTCGACGGTGAAATCGCGCTGATACTGGGTGCCCGCCAACTGGTGTCTGACAGGCC
>CAZANL010000897.1:0-2054 GCA_964486115.1 uncultured Planctomycetota bacterium | reverse complement strand
CTGCGTCGGGACGCGGGTCAAGCAGGGCGACATCATCGTGGGTAAGGTGGCTCCCAAGAGCAAGAGTGAGTTGTCCCCCGAGGAGAAGCTGCTGCACGCGATCTTCGGTCGGGCGGGTGAGGACGTGAAGAACGATTCCTTGCTGGTGCCTTCCGGTGTCGAGGGAATAATCATCGGTACGCAGAAGTTCTCGCGCAAGGTGCAGTTCAGCGAAGAAGAGCGGGCTGAGAACGAGAAGAAGATCAAGCAGGCGAGGAAGGACTTTCAGGCCAAGTTCGCGCAGATGATTGAAGAGCTGTGCATGGCCCTGGAAGAAGTGCTCGATGGTCCGCTCAAGAGCCGAAGGCGGGGGATCTCTCTTGCGTTCCCCGGCAGAAACCAGCACGAGGAATTGGTCGAGTTGCGTAACAACCTCCATATCGCCACCATCAAGGTGTCCGAGCAGCAAAAGGAAGTTGTCGCCAACGTCCTCAAGAAGTACCACGACCAGATCGACGAGGAAGAGGACACCAAGAACAAGTTCGTCATTCGACTGGAGCGTGGTGACGAACTGCCAACCGGTGTGCTGGAGATGGCGAAGGTCTATATCGCCACGAAGCGCAAGATGTCTGTAGGCGACAAGATTGCTGGCCGCCATGGTAACAAGGGCGTCATCGCCCGCATCCTGCCTGTCGAGGACATGCCGTTTCTGGCCGACGGGACGCCGGTCGACATTGTGCTTAACCCGCTGGGCGTGCCCAGCCGGATGAATGTCGGCCAGATCCTCGAGACCCACCTGGGTTGGGCTGCATCGCAGCTCGGATTCCGCGCTGTTACTCCGGTCTTCGATGGCTGTACGGAGCAGGACATCACCGATGCTCTGGTGGAGGCTGGGCTGCCAGGAGACGGCAAGGCCATCTTGTTCGACGGTCGGACAGGTAGTCGATTTGAGCAAGAAGTGACCGTTGGATACATGTACATCTTGAAGCTGCACCACTTGGTCGACGACAAGATCCACGCGCGCGCTACCGGGCCGTACTCGCTGATCACTCAGCAGCCGCTGGGGGGCAAGGCGCGGTATGGCGGTCAGCGCTTCGGCGAGATGGAGGTCTGGGCGCTCGAAGCGTATGGGGCAGCCCACATCCTGCAGGAACTGTTGACGGTCAAGAGCGACGACGTCGACGGTCGCACCAAGATCTACGAGGCGATGGTCAAGGGCGAGAACACGTTCAGTCCAGGCACCACGGTTTCGTTCGAAGTTCTGATGAACGAGATCAAGGGTTTGGCCTTGGACATCCGGTTGCACAAGAAATCGATCTAGGGGAGCAACGACCATGGTCGAAGCGTTCTACGACAAGATCAATGATTACGGGTCAGTGACAATCAAGCTGGCCAGTCCAGAGGACATTCGCAGCTGGAGTTACGGCGAGGTCAAGAAAGCCGAGACGATCAACTATCGGACCTATCGTCCTGAGAAGGACGGTCTGTTCTGCGAGAAGATCTTTGGTCCTGAGCGGGACTGGGAATGCAGCTGCGGCAAGTACAAGGGCATCAAGCACAAGGGCATCATCTGTGACCGCTGCGGTGTCAAGGTGACCCACTCCCGCGTGCGCCGTAAGCGGATGGGGCACATCAATCTGGCTGCGACGGTGGCTCACATCTGGTTCTTCAAGGCGCTGCCGTCACGCTTGGGTAACCTGCTGGCGGTCAAGACCAGCAGCCTTGAGCGGGTGGTCTACTACGTCGATTACATCGTCATCGACCCCGGGGACACGGGCCTCGAGAAGAACCAGATGCTCAGCGAGGATGAGTTCACCGCTGCGCGGCAGAAGCATGGCGATAGCTTCGAGGCAGGGATGGGTGCCGAGGCGCTCAAGAAGCTGCTCAACCGGTTGGACCTGGACGTTCTGTCCAAAAAGCTGCGTGAAGAGTTGAAGACCACCCGCTCGAAGCAGCGCACCAAGGAGATCGCTGCTCGACTGAAGACTGTCGAGATGCTGCGTGAGAGCGACAACCGCGCCGAGTGGATGTGTCTGGACGTAGTTCCGGTCATTCCGCCGGATCTGCGCCCATTG
>CAZANL010000896.1:0-2068 GCA_964486115.1 uncultured Planctomycetota bacterium | reverse complement strand
CTCGTCAACCACCCGGTCACTCACGGTGACGCCGGTCGGATTACTGTACTTCGGCACGATCCAGACTCCCTTGATCGACGGATCCTCTGCGGCCAAGGTGCGGATCTGCTCGATGTCCGGCCCTTCTTCGGTCATACGCACCGGTAGCATCTCGATGCCGAAGTGCTCACAGATCGAAAAATGTCGGTCGTAACCCGGCGCGGGACACAGGAAGCGGCAGGTAGCCAGCCGTCCCCACGGTTGCGCGCCGTCACACGTCCCGTGGCTCATACAGCGCGCGACGATGTCGTGCATCAGCGTCAGGCTGGCGTTGCCGCCGATGAGCACCTCGTGCTGTTGCACTTCCAGATACTCCGCGAACAGACGACGGGCCTCGGGCAGCCCATCAAGTCCGCCGTAGTTTCGGCAGTCCGATCCGTCGGCGCTGCGGAAATCCGCGGGCCCCAGCAAGCCGAGCATCCCGTTCGACAGATCGAGCTGCTCGGCGGAAGGCTTGCCTCGGGTCATGTCCAGCGCCAGGCCCATGTCGCAATACTCGCGGTAGCGCTCCCTCAACTGGTCCAACGTCTCACTCATCGCTGACACTCCGGGCAAAAGAAGGTGCTGCGCTGCTGCTGGCTGATCCGCAGAACCGTCGCCCGACACCGACGGCAGCGCTCTCCCTCTCGCGCATACACCGCGAGAAACTCTTGGAAACCACCATACACGCCGCGCGCATCCTGAAAATCGGAGAACGTGGTGCCGCAACAGTCGATCGCCCTGCGCAGAATCCGGCGGATCGCACGGTGCAGCCGGGCGGTCTCTCCGCGATCCAGCGAGCCGGCGGCCCGGAGCGGCGAGAGACCCGCCGCGAACAAGATCTCGCAAGCGTAGATGTTACCCAGCCCGACCAGTCGATCCTGGCGCAGCAACCAGACCTTGAGCGCCTGATCGCTCCGACCGAGCAGCCCCGAAAGGCAGCGGGCAGTAAACCGCGCGGAGAGAGGTTCCATTCCTCGCGGCATGAGGGGCTCGAGGCTGCTGGAGACAGACAAGGTGCCGAAACGACGCGTATCATGGAACCAGACCTCGCCACCGGTCAGCGACAGCCGGAACCGGACGTGCCGTGTCTCGCACGGGGCCCTGCCCTCCGGATACCAGATCAGCCGGCCGGTCATCCTCAGGTGGATGCTGATCCACAGCGATCGGTCGAGGACGATCACCACCTGCTTGCCGAGCCGTGACACATCGGCAATCTCGCGTCCGGCGAAGCCGCGTGGCAGGTCCAGGTCCAGCTTGTGGTCCAGGATCGTCAACCACCGGATCTTGCGGCCGGTGATCATCGGCGCCAGCTGGCGGGCAACGGTCTCGACCTCGGGCAGTTCGGGCATCGACCTTACGGCACGGCGGAGAGCGCCGCGATGATCAGACGAGTGAAGAAACTCCACGCAATGCTGACCCCCATCATGATTCCACCCCGCCTGGACTGTCCCTGAATGATCGCCACCAGACCGATGATGCACCCAATCCCCGGGCAGAGAAGGCAGCACAGCCAGTCCGCTACACTGAGTTCGTCGAGCTTGGCGGTCCGCGCCGCGCGCCTGGCGGCCAGAGGGCTCACCCGAGGCTGCCGGCCATCCAGGAACTCGCCGCAAAAACGACACTTCTTGGCCATCGACTTGATCGTCTCGCCGCAAATGGGGCAATCCTTGAATTCGCTCACAGCTGGGGAGGCGGGAGGCGACGCACCCCCGGAGGCTGGAGGCGACGCACCCCCGGAGACCGGAGGCGGCACCTTCCCTGTAGCCTGCGCCGGCACATCGAGAATCACGCCACACCCCGGACACTTGCCCTTCTTACCGGCAAATGTTCCGGGTACAGCCATCGCCTGACCACAGGAGGTGCAGTTGAAGTTGATCGTACTCATTGCGGTAGCAACCAGACGCTGAACAGCAGGATCAGCAGGAGCGCGCGAAAGCCCCTCCAGAGCCCCCGGCCTCGGCCGATCGAGAGGTCGACCAGGCCCGCTCGCTTCAGCTCGCGCATGCGCCACAGGCGGTAGCTGCGCTAGGGAATCTGCAGCAGCAGC
>CAZANL010000895.1:0-2069 GCA_964486115.1 uncultured Planctomycetota bacterium | reverse complement strand
GCGACACCAGACATCGACGCCAACCTGTCAGAGGCGCGGGGACACGTCGAACAAGCGGTGGCGGAGGGCGCCAATCTGGTGGTTCTTCCGGAGAGGTTCCACCACTACGGTCCGCGCGGAGAGTTGCACCTCGAGCCCGAAGACGGCCGAGCGATGCAGTGGCTGTCCGACCTGGCGGCACGCCACCAGATCCACCTGGGCGGGGGCGTCCTGCTGAGTAGCTCAGGGGACCGCGGCCTCAACACCTTTGCCCTGTTCGGGCCGGACGGCGATCAGCTAGCACTTTACACCAAGATCCACCTGTTCCGGCTGGCCGAGCTGGGCATCGACGAGTCGGAGGGGCTGGACGGCGGCGCAAACCCGATGGTGGTCGAGACCGAGCTGGGCAGCATCGGCCTGACCATCTGCTACGACCTGCGCTTTCCCGAGTTGTTCCGTGGACTGCGGGCCTCCGGCGCCGAGATCATGCTCGTCCCCAGCGCGTTCACCGTCCCCACCGGCCAGGCCCACTGGACCACTTTGCTGCGTGCCCGAGCGATCGAAAACCAGGTCTATGTGGTCGCACCGGACCAGGTGGGCGATCACGCCGGCGTGGCCTCGCCCAGCTACGGCGGAAGCCAGATCGTCGACCCCTGGGGCGAGCTGCTGGCCGACGTGGGCTGCGAGGGCACCGGCATGGCGGTGGCCGAGCTGTCTGCCGAACGGCTGGACAAGATCCGGCGTCGACTTCCCTGCTGGGAGCACCGGGTCATCTGGTAACCTGGTTGCCGGCTCGGCAATCAAGTTGCCGGCCACGTTGCATCCCGGAACTCCCGATGGCCCCCTGCGATCGCTGCCATCTCACCGATTTCCGGAAAATATGGAACCAGACCCGGGTCTCTGGCGTACTTCGATTAGACACCCCAACCGGAGACGCCCCATGCTCAGCAAGATCTGGTGGATCGGACCTGTATTGCTTCTCACGTTAGCCATCTCCAAGACGGCATTTGCCTGAAAGCCCATCCCAGCACAACCAGCGTCGCTGGTGACCGCCATCCTGACCCATCGCCAGGGATCCTCACTGACCTTCTCGGTCGAGTTCATTCGCGGAGACAGTCGATACCTGACCAGGCAGTGGCACACGCTCGCCGAAGCACGCCGCGCACTGGGGGCACCGCTGCCGGCCACGATCACGATGACGTCTTCGAAAAAGACGCCCAAGACCGGCCGCCGGGTGGCGTTCTATGTTCACCTGGCTCCCAAACGAGTGGCCCAGGGCCAGGCCAAGATCCTCCAAGGCTACACCTGGCGGACACCCAATTCACGAAGCCTGACCGCGGTCCCGGCGAACAGTCTCAATCGACTCGAGGGCGCCAGACCTGCTCTGCTGGTCAGCCAGCTGAGCGCACGGTCATTCAGCAAACGGGAGCGCGCAGCGACCGCACTGCTGGGCTACGGCCGGGCGGTCATCCCCACGCTGGAGAACGGCCTGAAGCACTCCGTCCTGGCAGTTCGAGCGCGCTGCCGGCGCCTGCTGACGCGCCTGCGGCAGCAGCACGGGGAGCTGATCGAGCAACAGGTCCGACAGTCCGCGCTTGGCCGATAAACCGCACTCAGCGGAATTCCAGATGGGGCCAGGTGATCGCTGCCATCCCGCCGATTGCGGGAAACGGAAAACGGAAAAAGGGAACCAACCGGCGCGCCCGGCATCTGAAGAGCAGACACCTGACCGGAGACACCCCCATGCTCAGCAAGATCTGCTGGATCGGCCCCGCACTGCTTCTCACGTTGTTCGCCTGCAAGACAGCATCAGCATGTCGGAAGATGCACACCCCGCCAGTGTCGCTGGTGACCGCCATCCTGACTCAGCGCCAGGGATCCTCGCTGACCTTCTTGGTCGAACTCATTCGCGGAGACGGCCGCCACCTGACTAGGCAGTGGCACACGCTCGCCGAAGCTCGCCGTGCACTGGGGGTGCCGCTCACGGCCACGATCACGATGACCTCGACGACAAAGGCGCCCAAGACCGGCCTCCGGATGGCGTTCTATGCCTACCTGACCCCTGAACGGGTGCCCCCGGGCCAGACGAC
>CAZANL010000894.1:0-2069 GCA_964486115.1 uncultured Planctomycetota bacterium | reverse complement strand
GGCTGAGCTGATCGACAACATCGGCTTTCTGTTTTTCGCAGGTCACGAGACAACGAAAAATCTGCTGGCGAACGGTCTACTGAGCCTGCATCGCTATCCCGACCAGCTCGCCAAGCTGAAGGCCGACAGGTCGCTAATGAAGAACGCAATCGAGGAGTTTCTGCGGTTCGAGGCGCCCAGCCAGATGAGCAGCCCGAGGATTGCTCTGGAGGATGCGCTCGTGGGTGGGGTGCTGATAAAGAAGGGAGACCTGGTGCTCACCGTCCAGGGCGCCGCCAACCGGGATCCCGAAGTCCATTGCGAGCCTGACGTGCTCGACATCGCTCGCGCCGATATCAAGCAGCTCTCCTTCGGTGGCGGCGGTCACTTTTGCCTGGGGGCGCAGCTTGCTCGCACAGAAGCCGAGCTGGCCTTCGCCTCGCTTTTCGATCGCCTCCCCGGTCTCACGGTGAGCGACCCGGTCAACGTAACCTGGCACCCGAGCTTCAACCACCGCAGCCTGAAGCGCCTGCCGGTCCGCTGGTAGCCGCTCTCCGCAGGGCCGGTGGCTCACGAGCTTGAGCCGTGCTTTGGTGGCCCCCGAGGCGCCGATGGTCACCGTGATCGAAAGCAATCGCCGTGGGTGTTACGGCGGCCGGCTCCTGCAACTCTCTGTTGGCGAAGGGAGCCGGACTGCGGACCTGCAGGGAGGTTCGACGCGCCAGGGCTCCCGGCCCAGCTAGCCTACTTCCGGGAGACCCGCGCATTTTATGGCACTCTACTCCCCTTCGCCCTCCAGCTTGCTGTTGACCACCTCGAGCCGGGATTTCGCCTCCGGTGCATGCTTGCAGTTGGGGAAGCGCTTGAGGATGCGCCCGTAGTACTGGGCGGCCAGTTTCCACTTCTCGTTTTTCTGGAAGCTCTTGCCCAGCGAGAGCCAGGCGGAGGCTTGCTCGTCCTGGCGCTCCTGCGCGATGATTCGCGTGATGGCCTTGTCGCCTTCGAGCCGCTTGATCGCCGCAACCGATTTCTGACCGTAGGCCGTGTCGTGCTGCTTGGCCTTCATGTAGGCCTTCCAGGCCGCATAGAACTTGCTGTTTTTCTCGAAAGACTGGCCGCGCTCGAAGAGGTTTCTCGCCGGGTCGACCTTGGGTTGCTCTGACTTCTTCTCGTCAGCCTGGTCGCCAGCGCCGCCCGGTACCTTCTTGCCATTGTCTTCTTCCTTGGTCTTCTTGGGCAGGCGGCCCATCTTCTTGAGGATGTTGTGCATTCCCTTGGCGAGGGTCCGCTGATGCGTATTCGGCTTCAACTGCCAGATGATGCCCTTCTTGATCTCCTTGAAGAACTTCTTCATTGCCTTGGGGTCCCGGAAATCGGGACGTACCGACTGGTCGATCTTGCTGGGATCGAAGAAGGTGACCTTGCCCTCGTATTCCCCGAGTCCCTGTCGCTTGAGCATCTCGTAGGCCATGTCCCCCTTGGGGTTGACATCATAGCGAGCGCAGTGAAACTCCTTCGAGAGTTTGATCACCGTCTTGTCGCCCAGGTTGGCCTTGCCCAACTTCTCAGCCAGGTTCGGGCGCGCGTTGAGCCAGAAGATTACTGGCTTGCCATCCGAGCCTTGAGAGAAGGCGGAGCGCAGGGCTTCGGGCCCGGTGATCCAGTTGATCTTGTCTGGCGGTGTCTCTTGGGCACCTGCCGAGGCCGCCCAGACGAGTGCCAGGCAGAGCCCGACAGTGATTTTCCGCAACATCTTCAATCTCCTTGCACGCAATGATCCGCAACCCGCAGTTTTAACTATACGGACTTCTCGCGGATCTGTTGGCTGCGGATGGGAACGAATAGTCAGTCCCAGCGCGTGGATCGTGGTAAGGTCTCTCGTGCGCCTCTCCGGACGATTCTACCGGCGTCCGACGGTTCCGTTGGGCCGTGATCTGCTGGGAAAGGTGCTCTTCAGCGCTAGCCCCGAGGGGGTCACCGGCGGTCGGATCGTCGAGACGGAAGCCTATCTGGGGGATGGAGATCCGGCTTGCCATGCGGCTCGCGGCCAAACCGAACGTAACCGGGTGATGTTCGGTCGTCCCGGCGTG
>CAZANL010000893.1:0-2081 GCA_964486115.1 uncultured Planctomycetota bacterium | reverse complement strand
TGCAGCTCGTCGGTCGTCATTGCGTCAGGCTCGAAGCTCGGTCGATCGCCGGTGAACTGGTCCCAGTCGTACATCCGAGATTTATCGATCGAGTCGTAGAACGCGGTTCCGGGAAACGGGGCCAGCGCGGTGAAGCTGGCAAACTCGAGCTCCAGGCTGGTGGCGAAGCGGATCGTCTCGAGGCCGTTCTCGAAGGTCTCCCCCGGCGTGCCGAACATGAAGGTGCCGTAGGGAGAGATGCCGGCGCGGCGGGTCATCGAGATCGCCTCGCGAATTTGCTGTAGCTTGGTGCGCTTGCGCATCGTGTCGAGGTTGATCTGCACCCCGCTCTCGATGCCGAAGAGGATGCGCCAGGCGCCGGCCCGCCGCATTTTTGCCAGTAGCGGAGGCGTCAGGCCACCGTCGACCCGGGCGTTGATGGCCCAGGTGATGTCGTGCCCGCTTTCCAGGATGGCGTCGACGATCGCCTCGGTGTGGGACAGGTCGATCGTGCTGTCGTCATCGAAAAAGGTGAAATCGCGGATCCCCCACCGCTCCACGCACTCGTCGATCTCGGCCATGATGTTGGGGATCGTGCGTTTGCGATAGACCGGATTGACCCAGCAGAAGTGGCAGCCGAACGGGCAGCCCCGGGTGCTGAAGAACTGGGTCGTGGGGAGTCGCTTGTAGCGCACCAGCGTCGGGATGTAGCGTTTTACGTCGACCAGGTCGCGTGCCGGAAAGGGCAGGGCGTCCAGGTCCTTGGGAACCTTGGCCGCCGGGTTCATCACGGGTTTGCCAGCGTCACGCCAGGCCACGCCCTTGACCGAGCCGATGGCTCTGCGACCCTCCAGCGCCTCCAGCAGTTCGACACAAATAAGTTCCGCCTCCCCTGCGATGGCGTAGTCGATAGCGTCGCATTCCTCGAGGCAGCGCTCTCGCCAGACGGTCGGAAAGGGGCCGCCAACCAGGATGGGAATGTCGAAGCGGTCCTTGACCTCGCGCGCCAGCCGCTTGCTCTTGTTCCAGAGCGGCGTCATTGCCGAGATGCCGATCAGGTCTGGCTCGCTGGTGCGGATCAAGGTCAGCATGTCGGCCAGGGAGAGGTCGGATCCGTCGGCGAGCAGGACGTCGTGTCCGTGCTGGCGCAACATGCTGGCGATGTAGAGTAACCCCATCGGGGGAGAGGCGGCCTTGATCGTGCGATTCCCGATACCCAGTAGGCGCCCGACCCAACCACGGCTGTCATGCAAATGCTCGGGAGTCACATCCGCGAATGACCAGGGGGCGGTTGCCAGGAGGACCTTCATGGGCAATACGCTATAGCATTCTGCCTGGGAGCGGCCGGTAGATGTCCTTCTTGGTCAGCTGCCGACGACGGTCGAAGAGCTTCTCCTTGGTCGAGAGTTGCTTGATCTTGAAGATCGCTTCGAGCAACGCTTCGGGCCGCGGAGGACACCCGGGACAGTAAACGTCGACAGGCACGACCAGGTCGACGCCCTTGACCACATGGTAGCCGCCCTTGACGTAGGGCCCCCCCTTGATCACGCAGGCCCCCATGGCGATGACGTATTTTGGCTCCGGCATCTGGTCGTAGAGTCTGCGGACGCGCGGCGCCATCTTGTGCGTCACCGTTCCGGCGACAATCATCAAGTCGGCCTGGCGCGGAGTGGCGCGGAAGGGGCCGGAGCCAAACCGGTCGAGGTCGAACTTGGCGGCGCCGGTCGCCATCATCTCGATCGCGCAGCAGGCCAAGCCGAAGGTCATTGGCCAGACTGAACTCTTGCGAGCCCAGCCGACGAACTTGTCGACCGTGCTGATCACCACGTTGTCTTTCAGCATGAAGCTGGCGAAGTTGTCTTCGTTCATCCGACCGCTTACTCCTCCGTGTCCTTCTTGTCGGCCTGTGGTTCCTCTTCGGCCGCTGCCTGCTCCGCTTTCTCCTTGGCAGCCTTCTCTTCCTTGGCCTTCTTCTTGGCCGCGGCCTTCTCCGCCTTGATCCGAGCCTGCTCTGCCTCGATCTCGGCGATCTTCACCGAGGCCCCGGCCGCGAATTCGCGGTCTGCGTCGGTGAAGACGCCGCCGGTCAACAGGTTGCGGAC
>CAZANL010000892.1:0-2082 GCA_964486115.1 uncultured Planctomycetota bacterium | reverse complement strand
CCGAGATATCAAAGACCGAAGCGACCGTGATCGATGCGACCGAGGGCGGTGCTCGAATCCGCGGGACGCAGGTGATGAAGCTGCGCGAGGTGATTGCGCGCTACCTGTCGGCGTCGGGACAACCAAAACGCGAGATCGAGAGCCTGCTGGAGCCGCCGGTGTCTGACGGTTCTCCGCGACGAATAGCTGGCGCGATGAGTCAGCTGATCGGTCGATTGAAAGGGATGCATGAGCTATACCAGAGGGCACTCAGCGGGCTGGACCGTCTGGAGGGCCAGGATCCGCAGAAGCCGCCACCGTTCTGTGCCGAGGTTCAACAGGTGATCCAGCAGATCTTGGCCGAGGAAGAGACGATGAAGCTGCTCGAGTTCGACATGACTCGTCAATACATCGCTTTTATGGCCGATCCGGGTAGCTTGCCCCAGATCGCTGGAAATCCGACCGAACTGGTCAGCCAGGCAAGTCGGGTGCATGGATTCCTCAGTGGTGCGGTCAGGGCCATCGAGCTGCTCTCGAAGGATCTGACCCGGGCGGTGGATCGGTTTCGTGGCGATAATGGCAATGGGGGACAGCGATGATCGAGTGCCGGTCCTTACAGTTTCTCAAGCCGACGCCGTCGATGCGTGAACTGCGTCTGCTGCTGGCCGTGGCGGAAGCCGGTGACAGGGGGAGCCAGCAGAACCTGGGCCAGCGTGCCGGGCTCTCTGCCGCAATGACAAACCAATACCTGCGAGAATTCGCTCGGCGGGGCTGGGTCCGGGTGGACGGCGTGACGAACCGTTCGATGGCCTACCACCTGACAGACGAAGGCCGGCGGATTTCGTTGATGCACCTCGTGGGTTTTTCCGCCGAGATCATCCGGTTATACGGAGCGGCCAAGCTTGAGTTCGAGGCTCGATTGCGGGCCTGTCATGAAGAAGGACTGTCACGCCTCGCACTGTTCGGCGCTGCCGAAACTGGCGAGGTGGTGTATCAGGCTGCGCGTAACACCTCAGTGGAGATCATTGCGGTGGTGGACAATGATCCGGCCAAGCATGGCCGCCCCTTCGGAGATCTGACGGTGCTCGCGCCTGAAGCCCTCGAACATCTCGACTGCGATGCGGTGTTGATCGCATCGCACGGTCATCGGGACGCTATCTATCAAGAACTCCACGCCCTGCAGGCGCGTGGAATCCTCATCAAGAGGTTGTAACGATGGAACAGGGAACATTCAGAATCGGTAATCACAAAATTGGCAGAGGTTGTCCGACCTTCGTGATCGCCGAGATCGGTGTCAATCACAACGGGGATCCGGAACTGGCCCGTGAGTTGGTCCAGCATGCGATCGATTCGGGAGTGGATGCCGTCAAGTTCCAGAAGAGATCCCTGACAGATCTATACAGTCAGGACGTGCTGGATCACACGGGTGATTACGAGCAGCCCTACCAGTATCTGATTCCAATTCTCAAGCGGGTCGAACTCTCGGAAGAGATCCTGGCTGATATTGCAGCGACCGTGCGAGCCGCGGGGCTGGAGTTCCTCTGCACACCATTCGATCCCAGAAGCGCAGAGGTGGTCAGGCGCTTACGGGTCAACGCTTTCAAAGTGGCCAGCGCCGACCTGACCAATCTCCCTCTGCTCGGGAAGCTGTGCGGGTACCGGCTGCCGCTGATCTTGTCCACGGGAATGTGCCAGCATGAGGAGGTCGCTCGTAGTGTTGCATTCCTGAAGGCCCGTCAAGCTTGTTTCAGTCTGTTGCACTGCGTCTCGACTTATCCCGCGCATGTGGGGGACGTGAACCTGCGCGCGATGGAACGCCTGGGCGAGTTCGGAGTCCCGGTGGGCTACAGCGGGCACGAACTTGAACTGAGTGTCTCGCTGGCTGCCGTCGCGCGCGGTGCCCGAATCATCGAGAAACACCTGACGCTGGATCGTGGGATGGAAGGCCCGGATCATCGGGCCAGCCTGCATCCTGGTGAGTTCAAGCAGCTGGTCGGGCAGGTGCGCGAGATCGAGGCTGCTCTAGGTGATTCGGTGAAGACGATCCGACAAGGAGAGATCATCAACCGCGAGGTCCTGGGCAAGGGGTTGATCGTGGTCCGG
>CAZANL010000891.1:0-2090 GCA_964486115.1 uncultured Planctomycetota bacterium | reverse complement strand
GTTTCGCTCCAACGTGCTTTGAGGCGAGGCGGGGACGGGGGAGATGGCGTGACCGGGTGGAGAACTCCTGAACTCACGGTTCTGGGTCGAGTTTTCGCTGGCTTGACGATGGAGGTGTACGCGACCGCTGATCCGGTAAGGCTGAGGGCAGCCTCAGAGGCAGCGGACGCATACCAGAAGCAGGCTATTTCAGAGACTGCGTGTTCCGCCGGTGTTCCGCCTGAGAATCAGCCAGAAATAGAAATCGGCGCAACCCCTGAGTTCCCAGAAGGCTACGCCGATAACTGTCTGGCGGAGAAGGTGGGATTCGAACCCACGGATGAGGAAACCCCATCACCGGTTTTCGAAACCGGCCCGTTCAACCGCTCCGGCACCTCTCCAGCTTACTGCCTTACCTCGACTGCTTGTTCTGCCTGCGCCTCTCTCGAAAGAACGCGGAGAGGATCTCGCCGCACTCCTCCGCGAGGACACCACCCCGCACCTCGAACCGATGGTTCAGCCGAACATCCTCGTGGAGCCGATAGAGAGAACCGCAGGCCCCCCCTTTCGGATCACTCGCACCGAACACCACTGCCTGAATGCGAGCCAGCACGAACGCCCCGGCGCACATCGGGCAGGGTTCGAGCGTGACATAGGCGCTGACCTCCTCCAGTCGCCAGTCCTCCAGATGACTGGCCGCCTGAGTCAGTGCGATCATCTCGGCGTGAGCCGTCGGATCACACAACAACTCGCGCTGATTGTGCGCCCGGGCAATCACCTTCCCCTGGTGCACCATGACCACGCCAACCGGTACATCTCCCGCCTCGGCAGCCTTTTCCGCTTCGAACAGAGCCAGTCGCATGAACCCCGCGTCACCATCTCCCGCACGCATGGGGTGCAGATTATAGGGTGCCCCCCCACCGGAGTCAAAGGTAGGATGCAATCGTGAAGAGAGCTGGGATATGGGACTCGTTTCGCGCAGCCGGGTGGGGACTGCTGACCACCGTGGCCACACAGAAGCATATGAAGTTCCACCTCACCTCGGCCGTGCTGGTGATGTTCGTCGGCATGGCGCTGAAACTGGACCGTGCCTCGCGCACGGCGCTGTTGTTCTGTGTCGCGCTGGTCCTGTTCGCCGAGATCCTCAACACGGCGCTGGAGCACTTCGTCGACCTCCACATCCAGGAGTTCCACAAGGGGGCGATGGCGGCCAAGGATGCCTCGGCGGCCGGGGTGATGGTGCTGGCGATGGCCACGACCGCCGTGCTGGCCGAGATCCTCTGGAGTCAGTGGGACCTGGTGCGCAGCAGCCAGGCCGCGGTTCGACACTCGCTGACCTTCGGCCTCCCACTGATCGGGGTGATGATCCTGTTGCTCTGGGGACCTCAGCGCACAGCGCTCAAGGCTCTGCTGGGCCTGATCGGATTGGGCCTGGCCTGGCCCCTCTGGGCGCAGAGCGTCGACCCGGTCTTTTCAGCCGGCCTGGGGCTTTTCCTCCTGCTGGCGGTCGTGGCGCGCCCCAGACCGGAATCGTTGTGACTTTGCTTCACAAAGTCATTTGTCCGTGCTAAAGTTGACTGACGACACCATTCGAAGAGCATGACGATGATCTCACAAATACACTCCGCCCTGGATCAGGTGCGGGAACTGAAGGCCCAGGTCCTCGAAAAGCAGCGATTCAAGGGGTACTCGGGACGGGTACGCGCCATGTGCGGCTCTCTGGCCCTGCTGGCTGCCGCCGTGATGTCCTCCACTCGCTTTCCACACTCGCCACAGGCCCACCTGGTCGGCTGGGGCTCGGTCTTCGGCGCCTGCCTTTTGCTCAACTACGGCGCCCTGTGCTACTGGTTTCTCTCGGACCCGACCGTCAACCGCAACTTTCGACGGCTCAAGCCGGCGATCGACGCCCTTCCCCCGCTGTTCGTCGGCGGCCTGCTGACCTGGGTGTTAATCGGCAGCGGGATGCATGACCAGCTGTTCGGGATGTGGATGTGCCTGTTCGGTCTGGCCAACATCGCATCGCGACACGTGCTGCCCAAGCTGATCGCGCTGCTCGGCCTGTACTACATCCTCTGCGGCACGCTCTGCCTGCTGATGCCCGTCTCGCTGTT
>CAZANL010000890.1:0-2090 GCA_964486115.1 uncultured Planctomycetota bacterium | reverse complement strand
AAGAGCTCGGGCCTCCGGTTCGGCTGAGTTCCTACTGGCCTTTTC
This sequence comes from uncultured Planctomycetota bacterium, assembly GCA_964486115.1. GTDB lineage: Bacteria > Planctomycetota > JACQVV01 > JACQVV01 > CAZANL01 > CAZANL01. Next base: position 2,045 of record CAZANL010000890.1, on the reverse strand, counting down.
CCCGGCCCGAGTACTACGCGGCTACCATGGGGCCGGGTCTGCTGCGGCAGTACGTCAGCTTCTCCACGCCGCAAGACCCCGGCTGGTTGGGACCCTTCAAATGTAGGACCTACGAACTGGAGGCGTTGCTGGCCCAAGACGCCGAGGTGGAACGCCCGGCCAACATCGACCCGGGATATGTGGGTGCAGGCAAGCTGGTCCTGGCGACGGCCAAGGACCGAGCTCACCGGATCTATTTAGCGCGGGGGATCTATGCCGAGGTGACGTTGATCGTCGAGCAAGGTCGGTTCAAGCCGTTGCGCTGGACGTACGAAGACTATCGTTCGGAGCTCGCGCTGGCCTTCTTCGATCAGGTACGCGAGGATTTCTTGGCGCGATGACACTGCGGCGGTGTCGACGCCCGGGGGCATCTTGCAGCAGGCACCATTTCTGTCAGCTTGCGCCGAGATTCCCCGAAATCACCCGGAGGCTCGGGTCCGGCTGATCTGAAGCAGGTGGCCTAGCTCGGGAGCGATCAGCTTTTCTAGCCCGAGGCGAACTGCGCCCGAGGAGCCGGGCAGAGCGAAGATCAATGTGCCATGGGGGCCAACGCCGCCAATCGCCCGGGAGAGCATCGCCGCCGCCCCGATCTCTTCGAACGAGAGCATCCGAAACAGCTCGCCGAAACCAGGCAGTTCGCGCTCCAGCAGTCGGCCGATTGTCTCCGGTGTCTGATCTCGTGGGCTGACCCCGGTCCCGCCGCTGAGTAGGATGGTCTCCACCTCCGGCTTGGCGGCCTGTGTCAGCACCGCCTCGCGGATCCGCGCTGGCTCGTCGACAACCACGAGCCGGGTGTCGACGACATGCCCACAGGCCTGGAGCAACTCGACCGCTAGCTTGCCCGAGGTGTCGGTGTCGAGATCGCGAGTGTCACTGACCGTGATGACCGCACAGCGGACCGCACTCGGACCTGCGGCCCTGTGCGTGGCCGGTACGTCGCTCAACTCTCGACGGTGTCGCCCAGGAAGCTACCCTTCCAGAGCTGGTAGTCTGCGGTGAAGTATTTCAGTCGGCAACTCTTGTATTCGCGCAGGCAGACGAAGTGCTTGGCCGACTTGGTTGGTGCCCCCTTGCGGGTGATCTTCGCGATGAACTCGTCGAACGAGAGGTTCTCCGGGGCGCAAACGTGGGCGTAGATCGTGTAGGGCAGGTCCTCGTGCGGCTCACGAATGTAGGCCCGCAGCACCGACGGCCGAGTGGAAAGTTCGCGGGCTGCTCGTTCCGCGTCCACCTTGCGGCTTGGCTCGAGAGCGATGAGTGCCCGGACATCGTCCACGTCAGGCGGCTGGCGGCGGAGAATGCCGCCGTATCGCTCGATCAGGCCATCGTCGACCATCCGAGCCAGGTCCTGCAGGAGTTGGGTCTCGGAGATCCCGGCCAGTCGAGCCAGATGGCGGTACGGTCGGGGGATCAACTCCAGGTCTGACTGGAGCAACTCGATCAGTTGCCGGGTGTGGGCATTGATCGCGATCGCCTCGGGTTCTTTGAGTTGATTGCCGTCGATGTAGGTCACCAGGTCGTGCATGACCCGGTGTTTGATCGTCTGGGCTCGTTCGAGCAAGGACTCGACATCACGCTCCGGGGAATCCCCCGGCGGAGACCAGAGGGCGAACCAGACATTATACTCTTCTCGGTACAGCGCGTTGTGCGTGATGTTGGGGTGCAGGTTGATGATGCCGGCTGTCCGATCGGCCAGCCGCTCATCGACGGAAAGAGCTACCACGGCCGACTGGTATCCCATTCTCGATGGCGAGAACACACCACCGAGCTGGCGCAGCATACCGTTCTCTTTCAGATGGTTGATCCGATTACACACCTCGGCAGGCTCGAGCTTGAGGTCCTCCCCCAGCAATGCAAAAGGCTCTGGCACGAGCGGCAGCCCTTGTACGATGCGTTCGAGAACCCGTCGGTCACGGGGGTCCATGGGTGCGTCTAGCATTCCTTACCTCGACTTACAGTGGGTCGTTCATTTGTGGGTATCAAAATTGGAGCGGTCGTTCAAGAGC
>CAZANL010000889.1:0-2100 GCA_964486115.1 uncultured Planctomycetota bacterium | reverse complement strand
AGACCGGGGGCTGGACGGTAACGAAGGGGAAAGCAAACCCCCAGCGCTTGCGCCACGAGCCGATCATGAGCGGCTGCATTTCGCGGTAATGCCAAGGGGTCCTTCTCTTGGCGTTTCGTTCTCCCTGATACCAGATCGCCCCGCGAATGGCGTAGGGGATCACCGGTTCCAGTAGGGGCGAAAAAAGATCCCCGGAAGAATGAAAGGGGAGGTCGTCGTTCCAGTCCTTGGGTATCCCCGCTTTTTCACGGTAGTCCTCCGCCAGTTCCTTGGGCATCCAGCTCTGAATGGGGGATCCGGAAACGGCCCGAGTAATCATGCCCACGGGGGCCTTCGTTCGCCTTGCGATTTCCCTGGCAAAGAAAAAGGAGACGGTGGAAAATTTCCTTCCCACCCCCCAGCCCGGTTCGCGAACCTCGGGAGTTTCTATGCGGGAGCGATGCTGCGAACACCGGATGACCAGGTTCTCATCTCCACTCAAATCCGTTTTCTTGCCCCTTGCCATATTGGACTGGCCGACTGCCAGCCAGACCTCGCCCACCAGGACGTCTTTCAGGACCAGGTCGTTGATGGTCATGGTGACGGGAATGAAAGACGTCTTGAGAGGCTGGAGCCTGACCATCCATTTACCCGTCTGGTCGACCGTCGCGACGACCTCCTGCCCCTGAAACTTCACGGTTACCTTCTCCCCTGCACTGCCCTTGCCCCAGACGGGAACGGCCTGGTCCCGTTGCAGGATCATGTGGTCACTGAAAATGCCCGCCACCTCCACGCCATGGGCGTTCATGGCAGCTGCAGCACAGAACAAGATGGGTAAGCTGAGAACGTATTTTTGCATTTGGTTAATTCTACTGACCTGCCCCCGAAACAAGTACCCCTTCTAGGCCCTGCTGGTGCCGATCAGCGCAAACACTGACTCGTTGGACTGGAGCTGGGGAATCGGGTGGCGATCAAGTTGACCGCTTAGCGTGGGTGCACCGGGTCGACTCGGTGCGCGCTAGACGATCAAGATAGCGCTGTCCTGCGCTTTCCGCTACCATGCCGAGTCGAACGAGCTGTTCAGACACCCCGCAGCGAAGCGCGACCGAGGTCGCTGGCCCATCCGAGGATCCCATGTACACGCACATTTGCACGATGTTGGTCGCCCTGAGCCTTCTCCTCCCCATCGTCGGGGCCCAGGAGCTGAGCGACGACGACAAGCGTACAGTGCAGCAGTTCATCAAGGACGCGTGGAACGAGATCGGCGCGACGGGGGGTACCACGAAGCTGAGGGCCGGGTTCGACGAGACCAACTTCGTCGACTACTCGGTGTCCGGTCTGGCGGCCGGCGGACTGCCTGCGAAGGACCTGGCGGGCCTCAAGAAAGGCATACGAAAAGGCCTCAAGTCGATGATCGGCAAGCTGATGGGCACCATTGGCAAGACCTGGACCAAGGGCTTCTACGAGGTCCGACCGGTGAAGCTGGAGCGGGGCGACGCGATCTGCCAGGTGGTGGTCTTCGAGTTCGGTGAGGAGGCGATCAATCTGTTCGACTTCAAGCTCCGCAGGCGGGGAGGGGAATGGAAGTGGATCGACCTGCGTGACGCGACCAACGGGACGTGGATGAAGACCCGGATGATGGGAGCCATCGGCCTGCTGGTGGCCAAGAAGATCACGTTCGCTGACTTTGCTGGCTACCGGGCTTTCGGAGTGGCGATGGGGATGGGTAAGCATGCCGAAGCCCGCGCGGCGTACAAGCGCATGGCACCCGCCCTGCAGGACCACCTCGCCGTGCTGCCGATGGCCCGCATGTGCGCCAACGAGCTCAAGGACATGGCGTGGGCTACCTCGCTGCGCGATACGTATGTCAAGAACGTCGGCGTGGACGACGCCCTGCTGTTCACCGACATCGACTACTACATCTACTTAGGAAAGCCCGCCAAGAGCCTGGAGTCGATCAACAAGCTCGCCGAGAAGTACGGTGACTCGGGCCTGCTCTGGTACAAGACGGCGATGGTCGCGGCGGTCGGCAAGGACTGGCATGCCGTGATCGATGCCTCGTTCTAGTCCGTCAAGCACGCGGGCGCCTTCTTTCCCAGCCACGTCGGCCTGATTTCCGGC
>CAZANL010000888.1:0-2102 GCA_964486115.1 uncultured Planctomycetota bacterium | reverse complement strand
TACCTCACGGACCGAACCACAACGATCTGGAAGAAGACCGACCGCACCTGGAATTGACGCAGTGCTGAACGGTGCATACCCGGTTCTGCTTGTCGCCGGCCAGGCCGAAGCAAACCGGGCGGTCGGGCTAACCGTTACGGCGTCCTAGTCTGGAGATTCGAGATCGGGGATATCCAGCCATAGTTGCTCATCCCCCTTGGTTGTATCGGGTAGATGAGCATCTTTGTTGGTAGCACCCGACACAGTAGCTTCGGGGGTGTTTCCCCAAAGGTGCTCATCTGCGCCATATGTAAGGAGCTCTTGGACATCTTTGTGCGTGGGAAGCCCCCACTGCCATCGCCCGTCCGCACCAAACCCCTCCCTGGTCGCTTCTACGCCGAGAGAGTCCTTAGCTCGCCGGATCGTTGCCCAGGAAAGGCCGTCTTTCCTGGCTTTCTTCTTCAGGTCTGCTGTTGGAACAGCCCGGTCCACTAGCTCACCTGTCAGCCAATCGAGAGCCTCGTCCAGAACCGGTGATTCCCGCTTGGCCCGCTCGCCGCGATCAGGGTCAGACCCCATCAGTTTGTTTACGTCGGCATCATGCACCAACTCGCGCCACGCAATAGTCGGCACTTCATGTCCTAGTTGTTCGGTCAGTCCAAACCGAATGCCTGGCGCTGCAGCAGCCAAGTTGCTCTTGAGGGGAAGCAGCAAACGGCCGTCCTTCGTGTCAGGATCCTCCAGTACCCCCCACGCAGCACGACACGCAGCGATCATCCCCACGCTACCGATGGCCCGAAGAAGTGCTGCCTCAGTTGCCGACTTGCGAAGGTGACTAACCAGCAACACCGCGCATCCATGCGTCTCCGCCAACCGCGACAGAGGAGAGAGCAAGCCCCTCATCCCCGCGTTTGAGCAGTCGTCGGTTTTTCCCAGGTAAGCCGAGATAGGATCCACAACCACAAGTCTCACCTCGCCCAACTCGGTCAACAAGCCGGCTAAAGCCTCTATGTCACGCCCCAAGTCTACCCCCCGCTCACATCCGTTCTCGCGCATAGCCTCTAGCAGCGTCACGCGTGATGGGTCTCCGCCCGCAGCGTCCAGCCGAGGGCGGATCGTGTCGCCCGCACCGTCTTCGGCACTGAGCACTACAACGCTTCCTTGAGGCGCAGTTCCCTCGCCCAAGGGCCAAGCCGCGCCGCGTGTAACGGCCGCGGCGATGGCTAGGGTCAGGCAGGACTTGCCCTGCCCGGGATGGCCTGCGAACAGCGTCAGCTTGCCCAGTGGAATTCGGCCAGGCCACAGCCATTCCACCCGCTCGGGCTGGATGTCTGCCAGGCACCTCATGACCGGCTGTGGTTGCCTCAGTGAGCGCACTGCTTCGCGGTCGGACGCGTCTCGGACAGCGCACTCCCCCTGAATCCGACGATTCTCGCTTGAGTGGTTCACGGGGTGCCTTTGCTCTCGCGCACCCGCATCCAGGCCGCTCTTGATCGTCGCACGGGCCTCCTTCTCAGGCAGGCCCGCAAGGGTCGCGGAATCGAACAGCTGTGATTCCACTTGTTCCCGCTCGAGATGATCACCGCCCACGATCTGGCCCAGCGAGAAACTGGCGCGGTTTAGCACGTCGTTGCGCTCTCCTAAACGTGCGCTGACGATCTGACCCAGTTCCTCCCGTAGTGCTGCGAGGGCCCACGCATTGGTGTTGCCGTTCGTCGGGGGCGGCGTCTCGGTAGCACCGACTTGTTTCGCAGATGAGAACCGCTCAAGGTGAGCGCGGTCTGCCTCGACATCCGGTGGCAGCCCTTTCAAGTCGAGGGTGGCTCCCAAAACAAAGTGCCGACCGGCGTTGTAGACCTCGATCTCATGTTGTACGCCGGCCGAACAAGTGAACTGCACCCGCCCCGTTGGTCCTGGCCAGCACAGCAGATACAGGTGGATTCCCTTCCGGCTCCGACTGATCTCGGAACGTAGAACAGGCAGTCCTGCAGCCAACTCGATCACCCACTCAGCGGGCCTGCCCTCGTTGTCAATCGGTGCAGCGCCGCCATCGATGTCTATGCCGGCCAACGTCGAGCCGTCTGCGGCAGTGCCCAAGGCAACCGACACCTCCGCCGGCAAGC
>CAZANL010000887.1:0-2105 GCA_964486115.1 uncultured Planctomycetota bacterium | reverse complement strand
CCGTGGCTACCTGGACGATTACCGGAGATGGTCGTATGACGTTTCGATTCTTCTCGCTCGCGATGCTGTTGACCTGCCTGACGCCTGGAGTGGCCGATACGCTATTCCTCGAGAACGGGGGGAAGATAGAAGGGACGCTGATCGAGCGCAAGGATGGGCTCGTTCGTTTCCAGACGAAAATCGGCAGGGTCGGCTTCAAGGAGGCAGATGTGGTCCGGATCGTCCTGAGCAAGTCGGCCCAGCAGGTCTACGAGCAGCGCAAGCGGGAGCTGTCGCCGATGGATCTCTCGGGGCACTTTCGGCTGGCGCAGTGGTGTAAGTCGAAGGGGCTGCAGCGGCAGATGAGGGTCTGTCTGGAACAGGTCGTCGAGCATCAGGCCGACCACGCTGGCGCGCGGCGGCTGATGGGCCAGATCAAGGTCGGTAAGCGTTGGTTGCCCAGGCGGCAGGGCATGCGCGCTCTGGGTTATATCTGGCACCACGACAAGTGGTGCCGCCCCGATCAGCTGACCCAGCTACAGCGGGAGCAGGCTGCAGTACGGCGCAGGTCGGAGTTCAAGCAGCGAGTCGGTTCCTTGCTCGCGAGGATCACTCGATCTGACGAGAAGGCCCGGATCAAGGCTCGCGATGAGTTGATCGCGTTCGCCAGAAATGAGGGCGTTCCCCAGCTGGTGGAGGTCGCCGGCCAAGTCTACCGGGAATACACCAGCTACTGGGCTGCCCGGCGCAAGGTCGTCACCGAAATTCAACTCGGGTTCACCCAGGTGCGCCAGCCGATGCGCACGCTGGCGCTGAACCTCGGTGGCACCTCCACCTTGCCGGTCACGATCCAGTTGCCGCAGGTGACCAGCATCTCGGCCAAGACCGCCGCGATCCTGCCAGGAGGCAGCTCGCGCTAGCAGTCCGTCTCGAAACAGTGGGATGCGGGATGGCTCCCCGACCGATCCCCCGCTTTTCAATGCGGCGAGGCTTGACAGACGAAGTCGGTTTCGATTGTCTGGCGTGCTGAATGAACCCCGACGTCGAGTCCGAGCTCCCCCAAAAACGAGAGGCTGTGCGCTAGCGCCGCGATGCGTCCCGTCCTCTGCCTCTGGTTCAAGGCCGACACCGAAGACGGAGCGGCCGAGGTCGCTTGCTGGATCGTGCACGACATCATCTCGGAGGACGAGCTGACGGAGGGCTTCTGGGAGGTGGCCGAGCACCGGCAGGCCGCCGGTGATCTCGCGCTCGAACAGCTCGCGGAGTGCGGGCTGACGGTCGTCGAACAACTCAAGTCGTATGCCGTCTCGGCCGAGGATGTCGCGGCTGACGAGGCGGCCTCTCGTTGCTTCGACGAGGCGGTCGAGGACGGCACCGCGATCGTGATCTTCCTCACCGATCCGTAAAGGGCCCGGTCACCGCTGGATGCTTGATGGGGGGCGGGTTGCGGGGCGTCGAGGGGCGAACTGTCGCGGCGTTTCGCTGAAGGACGTGCGCCGAAGGTCGCCGCCTCGGTCATCCAGCCCGGCATTGGCTGTCTGGCGTCGCGGGGGCGTGACCGGCGATCACCGGTGTCTGAGATTCTTGGTTTTCGGGCCAGCGATGCTGGAGGCGCTGCCCTGGCTTGTCGCCTGGCGGGCGACTCGATCTCGGTGACGCCGGTCCCCCCGCCTGGGCTGCCCGCCTGGTGTGAACGGGTCTAGTCGGAGCCCCTTGTGGGTTTTCTCTGGCGGCGAACAGCCTCCAGTCACTGGGTGACCAATCGGCGCGATTGCCAGTCCGATGGGGCCAGCTTGAGGCTCTTCTCGAGGTCGGCAATCGCGGCAGGGTCGCTGAACAGGAGCCGAGTTCGTTGCTCCACCTGCCGCTGGTAAACCGTTCCGCGGCAGACAAGAAATTCAGGACGTGGTCCAGATGCTGACCTGGACGAGAGTCCGGGCCGTCTAGATGTCCGCTGTCGACCGGACGCCGTCGCGGTAAGCTCGGCGAGTCCAGCGCCACGCTGCTGCCTCCGTCGGCATCGCCTCGTGGCTCGGTCGGATCGCTGCTGTGTCGCGCATCGCAAGGGCCGGGGGCAGCGCCCAGGGGGGCGGTAACGGTCGGTGCTGCGTCAGCTGCCCAGCGTC
>CAZANL010000886.1:0-2110 GCA_964486115.1 uncultured Planctomycetota bacterium | reverse complement strand
GGCGGGCGAACTGTCCCGGCGGATCGACGACGCGGTCAGCAACTACCAGAAGGCCTGGCCGGCCGAAGAGCATGAAACGTACGTAGGGCCGCAGCGCGAGCGCTTTCTCGACGCCAAGGCCCGTGTGGATCAGACCTCGAAGATCGGCATGGAGCGGCTTGCAAAGTGGAAGCAGCGTCGCCAGGAGCTGCGCGACAAATTCGCCCAATGCGAGGACGAGACGATGATCAAGGTGCTCCGGCGGGTCCTCCCGGGCGTGATGATCTGTATTGGTCCCAAGGCCAATATAACGATCAAGCAGGTGATCGAGAAGGAGACCTTCTTTCAGGAAAAGGGAGAAATCCGCCGACTTTCGCTGGCGAACTAGCGGCCCCCCATGCCAATGGAACGGCTGCCCCGGAGGGCGGTTTTTCTGGGCTGGGAACTGCCCGTTCTGGTCGTGAGTTGTTCGCCCGTGCCGAGAGGTTGCCGCGTTTGACGGACGGGCGGCTTGTCAGGGCCACAGATCACGGCAGCCTTCGGGGTGACGTGCTGGGCCCGTATTCCAGCTGCCGATACGAAGTTGTCCGCGGAGCCTACAGTGCGGCCAAGGCGGACTCGGGGTCCTGATGGATCGGCATCACACGGTCGAGCTGAATCGTTCTGATCAGCGCTGCGATCTGTGGTTGGGGCGCGACCAGCAGCAAGTGGAAGCCTTGCTCGGATAGAGATTTGGACAACGCAGCCATCAAGCCAAGGCCACTACTGACGATCGACTTGAGGTCGGCTAGCTCGAGGAGCACGTTGGCCGGATCGGACTCGACGACCATGTAGACGGATTCCCGGAACTGGTCGTAGCAGACATCGGCGAAGTGGCCCGCCAGTTGAATCTGGTGGTGGGTCTGGTGGCGGTGGCCTTCTATGAGCAAGGAGCTCATTCAATCCTCCTCTTGCTGTTGGAGGTTGGATGCCTGCAGGCGCGAGATGGCGCAGGTCAGTTCGGTCATCACAAATGGAAACTCGGCGTAATCGCAGCGCCCGACGGGGAGGCCGTCCCGTTCCTTGAGTGAATTGTCCTTCGGGATCTGACCTCGTGGGAGAACGAACAGCCAGGGCCGTTCCCCCCAGTTCTTGCCTTCGCATGCCTCCTTGAGCGTATCGGCCCGGCCCAAGGCAATGATCGCCACCGAGTTGGCGGGAAGCTCATCCAGCTTGGCGATTTTCGAAATGCGAACCGGGGTCGAGCTCACTCGACGAACCGTCAACTCCAGCGGGCTGATGACCGGGGGGTTCACCTCGTGGATGTAGATCTCGGGTGAGTCTTCTTCGAAGACGTAAGGCCAGGTCACCTTGACCTTGAAGAACTCCAGCATGCTGCTGATCTCTTCGACGGTGTCGGTCAGAAACTCGTTGGTCAACAAGCTACTGATCTCCAAGCCTTGCAGCAGTGTCGGAGGGGCGTAGTTGTAGACGCTTTCCGACTTGTCACCGATGCCGAGCCCCTGGACCGACCAGCGTCCCAACCATACGGCCGTGGCGAGCATCCGATCCGGCACGCTGAGCGACCTGGTGCTCTGGGCGCTGTGCTGGCCGCTGATGACATTGATCACCCGCTCAGGGAAGCCCCAGCGGTCGAGCACGAAGCCGCCAATCTGAGCGTGAGTGATCCCGAGGACGCGCTTCTCCGCCTCCTTGAGGGGAATCATCTCCTTGTGAGCCAGGCAGATCGACTGCTCGAGTTTGTCCGGCAAGTACTCGTCGAGCACCATGCAGCCGAAGTCGGCCAGCAAGCCGATCAGAAATGCTTCTTCGGTGGTCGGAAGGCCGAGGTGTGCGGCAAACTCGCGGGCCAGGATTGCGGTGCCCAGGCTGGCCTTCCAGAATTCCTCTCTATCGAAGCTGACCTGATTGGACTCCCGTCCGTGCAGGTTCATCACGGAGAGCGCCAGCACGATGTTGCGCACGTCGTTGAAGCCGATGCGGGTGACTGCATCCCGCACGCGAGTGATCTTCTGGACTGCCGAATAATAGGTCGAGTTGGCCCGCTTGAGTACCACCGCTGCGATGTTGGGATCGCCTCGGACGACTTGTTCCATCTCGCCGGCGCCGCTGCTTTCGTCGTTGGTGATGG
>CAZANL010000885.1:0-2117 GCA_964486115.1 uncultured Planctomycetota bacterium | reverse complement strand
CCGGGAGCCAAGCAGAAACCCGCTGTGAAGCAGAAACCGGCCGCCAAGCAGTCGCCCAAGAAGAAGATCCCGAAGAACCCTTATCTGCGCTACATCCAGAAACTGCTCGCCGAGATCGAGCAACACCGCAAGACCGCGCTGCGCGAGGAAGGCGAGGGGCATCATCACAAGGCGATCAAGCAGTACAACATGGCCCTCGACAAGATCAAACAGATCCGGCAGGTTGCCGACAGGCTGGCCCTCTCGAAACAACCCGAGATCGCCGAGGCGACAGTACACCTGACCAAGGATCTGCCACAGATAAAGGTCCGGTTCTACCTGGCGCTGGGGCACATACACGCCTCGGTCGACCAGCTGCGCCAGGCGACGAAGTACGTCAACGAGATCTTGATCGACGAGCCCGATCACAAGGCAGCCCTGGCGCTGCGTGAGAGAATCACCGCGGAGAGAATGCGCCGGGTGATCAACATCGACAGTCAGCAAGGGGGAGACAAGTAGCATGCATCAGCGACTGACCGCGGCGATGACGGCAACTCTGGTCCTACTCGTCTGCCTGCCCGCAGCTTCCGATGTGATCCAGATGAAAAACGGCACCCTGATCAAGGGCTCGGTCGAGTCGACGACCGACACCAGCGTCACGGTAAAGCTGCCTTCAGGTGCGTCCGTGACGTTGCCGCTGAACAAGATCGCCCCCTCATCGGTCTACCGGCTACGCCTGGCCCAGCTGGACGGCAAGGACGCGGCGGGCCATTTGACTCTGGGTGACTACTGCCTGAAAAACGGACTTCTGGCTCAGTCCCGGGCGATGTACCGCAAGGCCGGGCGGATCGACCCGACCCAGGTTGCGACGGTGGCCATGCGGCTGACAGCAGTCGACGAGCAGCACGCTAAAGCGCTCTACGAGCTGGCCGAGAACGCGTACAGCAACGCTCTCCATCAGCAGGCGATGGAGCACATCAAGAAGATCCTGGCTCACTATCCCAACACGACGTACGCCCCCAAGGCGAGGTCCTTGTCACAGCAGGTGCTGACGGCAATGAGCAAGCCGAAGAAGCTGGCCCACAAGGCGAGCGGCCAGACCCCCAAAAAGAGCGCAACACCCAAGGGTCCCGCCAGCAAGCCGGGCGGCCCCGCCCCGGCCAAGCCAATGGCTCCCAAACCGATCGACCCATCTCAGCTCAAGGGCACGCTGCGCAAGCTCTACGACGCGGTCAAAAAGCTCGAGGCGCTGGGCGACAAGCACAACGCACTGGGGCTCAAAGCGGACGGCAAGGGCAACGTCAGTCGGGCAAAAAAGAACTTCGAATTGGCCGGCAAGTACTATGACGAGGGCAACAAGCTGATCCGGCGCGTTCCCAAGCTGACTCGCGACCGGGCCACACTCGCCCTGTTCCGCATACTGTTCGACCAGCTGCGGCACAAAATCGTCAACTCACTGATGAATGCGGCGAACACCATGGCCGGCGAACGCAACTGGCGGCGAGCAGCGGAATACGTCGATCTGGCGCTGCGACTCGATCCGGCCAACCGGCAAGCACTCAAGCTCAAGCAGAAGATCGAGGAAAACCGGATCGTCCGCAAGGCCTCGAAGGTGACCAACACCAAGCCGATCGTCCACGGCAAATAGGCACTGGCAAGGCTCCTGCTGAAGCTCCACCAGCACCGGACTGGCTTACGCCGCCAAACATCGGAGAGAGCGTGGCGCGGCTCTCGCCCGGCGGCTATGCTATCCAGATGATGCCCGGGGTCTACGTGATCTACGCAATGGTGGCCGTGCTCCCCTTCGCCCTGCTGTGGTACGCGTTGCTCACCCACTGGAAGCGGGTCCGCGGGAGCGGCAAGGCGCCTCAGATTTTTTCGCTCTGCACCGGCCTGGGCGCCCTGGCTCTCTCGATGCTGCTGCAGTTCCAGATGTCACCGCAACTCCAGATCCCCGGGCCCGACCACGATTACTACCCTCAGTTCTGGGTCCTCTGCCTGGTGCTGTTCACCTATGGGATGCCGGCCACGTGGGTCGGACTGTTCATGTTCAGCAGTTCGCCCAGAGGCCCAGCACGCGTGCCGATCTGCAGCCGCTGCGGTAACCGCGAGCATCTGCACACCGAGTACTGTGTCCG
>CAZANL010000884.1:0-2118 GCA_964486115.1 uncultured Planctomycetota bacterium | reverse complement strand
TAGGATGGCCTCCTCGTACAGCCAGTGGCTGAGGCGTTTCAGGGGCTGCTGGAAGTACTTCCTGAGCGTGGCTGCAGAATGCGCTCCGGTGTCCTGCAGTTCCTTGACCTTCCTCTTGATCAGGTCCAGGCGGTGGAGGTCACCCAGGCAGGATAACCCCAGTTCCAGTGACGCCCGATCCAGGTTCTTGCGCAGTCGCTCCTTGGTCTGGGCCGATACCTCCAGCTCGTCCAGGAAGTCCCTGATGAGCGGCTTGAGACTGGCGCGGAACGGTTTGAAAGAAGGCAGCCCGTCGGCGGCCTACTTTAGCTCTTCCTTGATCTTCTTCGCCTTCAAGAGGGCATCCACCAGGTTTGCGCAGCCGGTTGATTGCCGGATCAGCTTCCCTGTCGACTGGTCGACACCTCGCCACCAGTACCGACTGCTGTCGGTGCGTAGGTAGAGGCCTGATCCCTCGAGAGCAGCCTTGGGCCCCCTCCGCTTCTTAGGCTGGTTCTGCTTCTGTTTCTTCGGCTTCTTGCCCATCCCGAGCTCCTTCGCGCTGCTGGTTTATCCAGCCAATGACCTCGCCCCGCCACCACAGTCGCCGGCTGCCGTGCTGGGTCCAGGATCCCGGTTCGCTGTCGCCGAAGTAGAACAAGCGGAACGCCCGATAGGCGACGGGCAGGTCCTGCTCGAGATAGTGGGTCTTGACGTCGCGCCGGGCCTGGTTGAGCAGGCTACGGTACCACTCGAGGTCGAAGGCTTCGCTTGCCGGGAGGCGGTCGGGGTCCGGCCGCTCCTCGATCCAGCCCTCGTGCACCAGGCGGTCGGTCCGGCGGAAGTGATCGGTCAAGAACTGGCGCGCGCAGTGGAACAGCAGGCTGCGCAGGGCTCCGCGAGAGCCGTCCACCCGGTCCAGGAAGTCCCGGCGCAGTAATGAGAGGAACAGCTCCTGGGTCAGATCCTCGGCCTGCGCAGGATCGTGAAGCTGTGCGCCGATGAATCGGCGCACCGGCTTCTCGAACCGTTCGACGAGGTACGCATAGTCCTTGTGCTCGATCCGTGACCAGCGGGTAGGCTCCTGGCTCACGTTCAGAGCGTATCAAATTTTGTACGGCTATTCGGTGTAGTAACGGATCCCGCGCGAGACCCCCTCGAAGATCTTGCCCTCGTGCCGGTCGCAGGAGAATGCGGTCTTCGATCGCAGCGACGGCAGGTCGAGGGTCACCGTGATCGTGCTTGCGCCGCGGTCCCGCTTGCTGACCTGGCCGAGGGTGACGCGCATCAGCATCGGTCGATCCCACTTGTTCTGGGGCGTGGAGGATGCGAATACGTACGTGGTGCCCGGCTTGCCAGGTGATCGCCATCCATCAAGAGCGGGGCATTGTCGCTTCCGTTTGCCATGGCCCATACAGACGACAGTTGTGTATCCAATGCGGCGCCGATGGCCTCTGCTGCTTGCTTCAAAACTTGGGGCTGGCGCCTGCGGCAAGCGCAAAGTCATGGGGACTGTCTTCGGCGTTGGCCTGGTAGACCCTCTCGACAGCTTTACGGTACGTGTCTAGCGTTTCATCCGTCATCGGATATCCCCTCGCACACTCGCCGGCGTCCATCCCAGAGAGTTCAACTCATAAATTGCGCCAACGCCGAATATTCCCCAAACCAGAACGCCATCGCTTTCGGGTTGAGGCCGTCTTTGCCGGTCCAGAAATCCACCGGATACGCCCAGTCTGAACTGTGGGTCTTTGTGGGGCTGTACGCGCAGGAAGCATAAGCTGCAAGTCGATCATACCCCACCCCAAGATCAGCGCCTGGCTGGGTCGCTCGAGCGCGTCGTGCTCGTGGGCGCCGGTCCCGACCCCAGTCCTCGCGCCTGACAGGCGACACGACCGACCTGGAGCGGGACAGGCCATACCCCGGGTCGGCCGCGGCGTCGGATGCAATCCAGCGCCGCCTACTTGCTGCTGGAGGGCCCCGGGGTTGCCGTATACTGCACCGATCCGTAGCCGTCGAATATCCCCTGGCGGGGCTTGGCTGCGGCCTCGATGACGGCGCCCGTCGAGGGCCCCGAGAGCGTGAGGCCGGTCAGCACGCCACGCGCGGCGTCGATCGAGAGTGCTCCGTGGAGGTACAGCC
>CAZANL010000883.1:1458-2131 GCA_964486115.1 uncultured Planctomycetota bacterium | reverse complement strand
ACCAACTACCATGTTGTCAGCGGGGCCAAGTCGGTGCGCTGTCGTCTTTTCAACGGGGAGGAGGTGGAGGCCACCGTCCATGGTAGCGACCCGGCTAGCGACATCGCGCTTCTGCGGCTGGATCTCGAAGGTGTTCCGGATGTCGACAAGATCACGCCTGCGAGATTCGGTCGATCGAGCGATCTGCGGCCTGGAGAGATGGTCATTGCGCTGGGCAGCCCGAAGAGCCTTGACCGATCGATCTCTCTTGGGGTCGTGTCCAATACACGCCGCTATCAGCGAGGTATGCCACTCGAATATCCCTGGGTGGTCACCGGCCTGTTCAACACCTGGATCCAGACCGACAGCGCGATCAATCCGGGCAGTTCTGGGGGGCCGCTGATCGACATGGAGGGCCGGGTGGTGGGCGTCGTGACGCGCAAGATCCTCAACGCAGACAACATCGGGTTTGCCTCCCCCGTCGATTACGTCAAGTATGTGGTGGCGCAACTGCTCAGGCACAAGGCGGTGCCGCGCAGCACCATCGGTGCGTTCATCCTGCCACACACTCCATCAAACCCCGGTAGTTCCGGCGGGGTGCGGGTCGCTGACGTGATGCCCCGCTCTCCGGCGCAGGAAGCCGGCCTGATCGCTGGGGACGTGCTTGTCAGCTACAATGGCAAGCCCCTGGCGG
>CAZANL010000883.1:0-1448 GCA_964486115.1 uncultured Planctomycetota bacterium | reverse complement strand
GCTCCGAATTGCCGTCGGCTCGTATGCAGTTGGCTACTGGGCCCTTGGGCCGGCCGGTCGAGCTGGTTCTCGAGCGGGGCGGGCGCCGGCTCAGCCTTCGGGTCACGCCGCGAAGCCGCAAGGTCAGCGACGACCGAATCATGTACATCACGGGTCTGGGTTTCTATGCCAGCGAGGTCAATCCCGAGCTGGTGCGCAAGCAGCGGCTGAACTGTAAGTCGGGTATCTGGGTCTGCGGGGTCGAAGGAGGGAAGCTGTTCGCGCGCCACGGGATCCGCAAGGGTGAAGTGCTGGTTGGGCTGGCCAACCACACGGCCCTGACGATGGAGATCTTCTGGAAGGAATATCGGAAGATGCTGATGAAGAAACAGACCTTGCTCCCTTTCATGGTGCGTCAGGCCAGCGGGAAGACTCGTCTGGTCAAGCTGCGCATCGTCTATCCCAAGTAGGTTGAAGATGGCCCTCCTGCCGTTCATCAAGATGCATGGCGCCGGAAACGATTATGTCTTCGTTGACCTGTTCAGGGAAAAAGTCGAGGACCCACCGAGTTTGGCCCGTCGTATTGCCGATCGCCATACCGGTGTGGGCGGCGATGGCCTGATCCTGATCGCACCCTCCGACGTGGGGGATGCGAGGATGATCATGTACAACGCCGACGGCAGCCGGGCCGAGATGTGTGGTAACGGAATTCGCTGCGTCGCGCGCTATGTCTTCGTCGAGGGCATTGCACCTCGCGAAGCGTTGAAGCTGGAAACCGATGCAGGCCTGCTCGAGGTGGCGCTGACCGTCGAGGATGGCGTTGTCACCGGTGTCACTGTCGATATGGGCCAGCCCCGACTGATTCCCGCCGACATACCGGTGGCGGTCGGCGCTTCCGAGCCGCTGGTCGAAGTGATGCTGACGCTCGGCGGGCATTCGCTGCAGGTGACCTGCGTGTCAATGGGCAATCCGCACTGCGTCATCTTCGTCGACGACGTCGACTCGGCGCCGGTGACCGAGCTGGGTCCCATGGTCGAGCATCATTCGTGGTTTCCCAACCGCACCAATGTCGAATTCGTCCAGCAGGTTGGCGCGGACCACCTACGACAGAGGACCTGGGAGCGTGGCTCCGGGGAGACTCTGGCCTGTGGGACCGGAGCCTCGGCGGTATGTGTCGCCGCGCATCTGGTCGGCAAGACCGGGCGCCAGGTGACGATCGATCTGCGCGGTGGCCAGCTGTTGCTGGAGTGGCGTGAGTCAGACGACCACGTGATGATGACCGGGTCGGCCTCCGAAGTTTTCCGCGGCACCTACTCACTTTAGTGACTGTGCTGGTCGGCACCGCCGGATGGTCCTGTGAGGACTGGAAGGGGACCGTCTATCCCCGGCCGGCTGGCAGAAGTTTCGATGGCCTGGCCTATCTCAGTGGGTTCTTGGACTGTGTGGAGGTCAACAGTAGCTTTTACCGC
>CAZANL010000882.1:0-2134 GCA_964486115.1 uncultured Planctomycetota bacterium | reverse complement strand
GCTCGGACAGACGGTCTGGACGAACTCCTCGCAGGAGGCCAGGGGGCTCTTGCCCCGCGGCCGATAGTCCTCGATCTCAGGGAGCACCACTGGGAGCTGATCTTCGGGTACCGGCACCAGCCCGCAGTCCCCCTCGCAGTTGACCATCGGGATCGGACAGCCCCAGTAGCGCTGGCGGCTGATCAGCCAGTCCCGGAGACGGAACTGGACCGACGCCTGGCCCTTTCCTTCGGTGGCCAGCCAGTCGATGATCCGCGGCAACGCCGCGCGGTTTGCCTGTCCATCGAAATGAGCAGAGGCGACCATCGTGCCGTCCTCGACATAGGCCTGTTCCATCGTAGCCGGATCGAGCGTGGCTCCTTCCGGCTGGATCACCACCTCGATCGGCAGCCCGTACTTGTGGGCGAACTCGAAATCTCGCTGGTCATGGGCCGGTACGGCCATCACACCGCCGGTGCCGTATTCCATCAAGGCGTAATTGGCGACCCACAGCGGGACCTGTTTGCCGTTGACCGGGTTGATGATGTGGAAGCCCAGCGGCATCCCCTCTTTCTCGGTGTCGGCCGCCATCCGAGCCCGGTTGCCTTGAGCCTTGCACGTCTTGACGAAGTCCTCCACCTCTGCTTGCTGCGCGGTTCCCGCGATCAGCTGGGCCACGATCGGATGCTCCGGTGCCACACTGTAGAAGGTCACACCCCACAGGGTGTCCGGCCGCGTGGTGTAGCACGGCAGGGCCTGTCCCGTCTCGGCGACGGTGAAGTGCACCTCGGCGCCCTCGCTGCGGCCGATCCAGTTGGCCTGCATCGTCCGGACGCGCTCCGGCCAGCCGTCGAGCAGCGCGAGGTCGTCGAGCAGCCGCTGGGCGTAGTCGGTGATCTTGAAGAACCACTGCTCGAGGTTGCGGTCCTCGACTTCCGTACCGCAGCGCTCACACTCCCCCACTCCAATCACCTGCTCGTTGGCCAGCACGGTCTGACAACCGGGACACCAGTTGACGGGCGCCGCCTTGCGGTAGGCCAGGCCCATCTCGTGGAGCTTGAGGAAGATCCACTGGGTCCAGCGGTAGTAGCCCGGTTCGCAAGAGGCGATCTCGCGGGACCAATCGTATCCCACGCCCCAGGAGGCGAACTGACGCTTCATCTCCGCGATGTTGTTCCAGGTCGACTGCTTGGGATGGATGCCGTTCTTGATCGCTGCGTTCTCGGCGGGCAGCCCGAACGCGTCCCATCCCATGGGGGAGAGCACCTGCTTGCCCTGCAGCAGCTGATAGCGGGTCACCACGTCGCCGATGATGTAGTTGCGGCCGTGTCCGACATGCAGGGTACCGGAAGGATAGGGAAACATGTTCAGGCAGTAGTACTTGTCGCCGTCGGTATCGCTGTTATCGACCGCGAAGAGCTTCAGCTCCTCCCAGCGGGCCTGCCACTTCTTTTCGATGGTCTTGGGGGCGTAGTCAGTCATGCTCGTGGTACCTTGCCAAAAGAGGGGTCGAATTTTAGCACAACTCACCGAACCAGCCAGAGTTGGGTCGGTTCACTCTGGACAGGTCGTGATGCTCGTGCTATTTGGTGCCCCATGATCGAGCATGTCGTGCTGATGAGGTTCAAGGAGGGCACAGGGCCGGACGTGATCGAGGCGCTGGCCACGGCCTTCTCCGCGTTGCCGCAGAAGATCGATGTGATCCAGGACTATCAGTTTGGCGAGAACTTCGCGGGTGATCGTTCGGCGGGGCACACACACCTGCTCTACTCCCGTTTCGCGAGCCGGGAGGATCTGCAGGCCTATGCGGGCCATCCGGATCATGTGGATCTGCTCGAGAACCAGATCAAACCGATCCTGGAAAGCTCGGTCGTGGGTGACCTTGACCGGAGCTAGGTCGGCGGTAGTATAAGGGACCTATCCGGGGGATTAGCTCAATTGGGAGAGCGTCTGGCTGGCAGCCAGAAGGTCACGAGTTCGAGTCTCGTATCCTCCACCAGCGAAGTACAGAGGCCGCACGGTTTTACACCGGGCGGCCTTTAGTGCTTTGTGCGCCGACCTCGCGGTTGACCCCGGGCTGGCTGATTCCCTGGCACCTTGCAGCCGTTGTTGCGTCGGGTTTCAGGCTCGGCACTCTGATTCTCACGTGATACGG
>CAZANL010000881.1:1374-2134 GCA_964486115.1 uncultured Planctomycetota bacterium | reverse complement strand
CGCGGCCGGTGAACGCCCTGCGCGCCAGGTCGGTGATCCAGCTGTCATGCCTGTCATTCCCGCGGTCCGCCCCGGAGGTCATCATGCAGTTCCTCTTTGACATCCCATCCCTGCTAGTGATCCTCGGGGCCGCTCTCGGCTGCGGCATCGCCGGCGGATTTCGCGAGAGCGCGGTGGCCCTGGTGCGAGCGACCGTCATCGCGTTCGGGTTTGTCTACACCACGCTGGGTTTCTGCCTGGCGCTGGCAAAAATGGACGACCCGATCACACTTCTTCCGGCCGCCGCGGTGGCCTTCCTGACTCTCCTGTATGCCTGCCTCACCCGGGGGCTGGTCGAGCTGCTCTGGCCCCAGCCGACGACCCGGCCAGACCGCCCGGCGAAACGGACCTGGCTGGGGACCACGGTGGCGGTCGGCCCCTTCCTCCCGGCGGTGGCCCTGAGCAACGCGTCGCTCTCCTCCATCGTCGACCTTTCAGCGGTGCTGGCGTGTGTGCTCACGGTGCTGGCGATCATCGGATCGGGACGGGTGCAGGGCCGGATGGACGGGATGCATCGCGTGGCCACATTCGCGCCCCGAGCCGGGCTGTTCTTTCTTTGGCTGAGCCTGCTGCCGATCCTCGCCAACGCGGGCGAACCCCGCAGAATAGGACCGTACCTCGCCTTCGGCCTGCTCAGCTACCTCTACCTCCAGGTCGTCTCGATCGTCGTTACGATGACCGCTGCACACCGCATCGATCTCGAAGAGGTGGCCTCCACGCA
>CAZANL010000881.1:0-1364 GCA_964486115.1 uncultured Planctomycetota bacterium | reverse complement strand
CCACGCAATGGCGCGAGCTCCCGGTGCACCTGCTGGGGTTGCTGCTGACGATAGGCCTGGTCATCGGCATCGTGGCCTCGTCTGGTTGACCCGGCGGCGGTGAGCTGACGCTCGGCTCGCGATCGCGCCGCGCCAATGGGCACACTGGCGACCGGCGAAGGACACAGCAACTCGTGATCAGACGGGAGCGAGTTCCCGCACGGGTTCGCGAAATCGCATCAAGACAGAGCCGGCGCTGATCGAATCTCCATCTTGGATCATCGACGCCAGAACCCTGCACCCGTTGACATACGTGCCGTTGGTGCTGTCCAGATCTCGGAGACGGTACCCCTCATCCGTCGGGAGAATCTCGAAGTGGCTCCGGGAAAGCCGAGCAAGGGAAGTCTTTCCGCCGGGGCGAACCAGATCGCTCGGCAGTTGCCGCCCGATCGTGAGGTGTTCGACGATCGGGATCCGGCCAAAGCACTCCCCGCTCTCGTGGAAGAACTCGAGCACCGCCTGGTCGACCGGAGTCGATAGAAGACCCGGGTGCTCCTCTCGCCCCAGCGTTACCAGCGAGTTGAGCAGCTCAGTCTCCTCGCGATCTTCGAACGACACCGCTTCCGGTGGTCCGGCGGCCAACTCGACCTCGTCCGGGATCGACCCGACCAGGCTATTCAGCGGAAGTGACCGGTCCAGCCTCCGCACGGGAAGCGACCCACCCTCCGGTTGTCCGTTGGCCTCGGCAACCAGGTGCTGGTTCGGACTGAGCCCAGCCCACTCGGAGATCATCGGTCGCTCCCTCTCGACGATGACTGAGCCGGGTTTCAGCTCGTGGAGCGGATCGACCTTCGTACGAAAGATCAACTCCGCCGCGCCACAACGGATCACGTCCCCGTCCTCCACGACGACCTGATCGATCACCTTGTCGCCGTTGACGTAGGTCCCGTTGGAGCTGTCGAGATCCAGCAGCACGAATCCGTTCTCGGTCGAGGCAAAATGGCAGTGTTGGCGGGAAACTCCCTCATCGTAGATCAGCTGCAGTCCACACTCTGCGCCCCGCCCAACCAGGAGCGTCTGCCCGACCAGATGCCGTCCTTTGCTCTGACCTCGCTGAATCCACACCTGCGCCCTGGGGCGCACTCGACCCGCCGCCGACCCTGGGCCTGCTGGGGCATCGCCTGATGCGGTCCGACGCTTGCCGATGACGTGTTCGTAGGCCAGCGCGAGCAGCACCAGCAGCAAGGTAGCCCCCCCGACAATCGGTTCCCGGCCAAGCCCCAGAGACACGGCACACAACGCCGCCACGAACAGACCGACGAACCCCTGGCTCGCAGCGATGTAAAAGCGCCGCGGGCCGTGCTCCATCGGAACGGTTCTCTGGT
>CAZANL010000880.1:0-2141 GCA_964486115.1 uncultured Planctomycetota bacterium | reverse complement strand
CAGGTTGCGATGAAAGTCCGCCACCAGCGAGCCGATGTAGCGACAGGTGCAGCCTCGGTCCTTGCAGGATTCGATGTACTGACGTGTGTTGGGGTGCCATGTCCGCGCGCGAGCCTCGTTGGCGGAGTAGATCTGGCCCTGGGCCGGGGTGCGGATTTCGGGGTGGGAGAGGATGAACTGCCCCGACTCGGCGTCGAGCGTGAATCCGTCGACCCGCTCACCAGTGGTGTAGACCAGTATAGTGCTCGACCCGTAGATCACGTAGCCGGCCGCGACCTGTGCGCTGCCCGGCTGGAGCAGGTCTTCGAGGGTGCCGTCCCCGTCTCCCCCGAGTCGGCGGAAGACCGAGAAGATCGTCCCGATCGACACGTTGGCATCGATGTTGGACGACCCGTCGAGCGGGTCGAACAGCAGGACCCATTCGCCGCGCGGGCCATCCCCATCGACGAACACCGGGCCCTCGACCTCCTCGCTGCCCATCACGCAGACCTGCCCGCCGTGGCCCAGCATATCGACGATGATGTCGTGGGCCACCAGGTCGAGTTTTTTTACCTCGTCTCCCTGATGGCTGGTCACGCCGGCTGCACCGAGGATGTCGAGCAGTCCGGCGCGGTTGACCACTGCGGAGATCGTCTTGCAGGCGGCGACGAGATCGTTGAGCAGGGCGGAGAGCTGGCTGTCGTGCGCCTGGAGGTGTTCGTTCAGTGTGATCATGAACAGATCATACCCAACGACGACTGGCCGCCTACCGCTTTCTTTGCCCGAGCATTCAGCCCCCGGGTCGGTGTTCCATCGACCTGATTTCCTTCCAGTGTGAACGCGATATCAGTAGGATTGCAGGCTGTGAGTGAACAGGAGAGCCCCGACGACCGACCGATGATTGCATACACCGGGCGAACCTTGCCCCTCGAGAGTGACGAGTGCAATCTGGACGGGCAGGCCGATCCTGCGGCCGATCCGCGGGGTCCGCGGTACACGTTCGGCGAGTTGCTGGACCAGGGTGGGATGGGCGAGGTCTGGCAGGTCTTCGACAGTGACCTGAAACGCCGGGTGGCGATGAAGTTGATTCACGAGTCACTGCCTGGGCCAGCCGTGAGAAGACGCTTCGTCGAGGAAGCGCAGATTGCCGGTCAGCTTGACCACCCCAACATCGTCCCGGTGTACGAGTTGGGACAGACCGACTCGGGCAGGTCCTACTTCACGATGAAGGAAGTTCGCGGACGCAGCCTGGCCGACATCCTCGACTCGCTGGAGAGCGGGGACGAGAAGACACGCACCGCGTTCACTCTGACCCGGATCCTGCAGACGATGCAGAAGGTGTGCGAAGCGATGTCGTTGGCCCATGCTCGGGGGATCATTCATCGAGATCTCAAGCCGTCCAACATCATGCTCGGAGCTTTTGGCGAGGTGCTGGTGATGGACTGGGGCCTGGCCCTGCCGCTGGACGTCCTCGACGACGACAGCGGCCGGCAGGACATTCTGCGGCGAGCTGAGATCTCGGACAAGATCGAGCGGATTCGGCGGGACGCCGAGACGACCGGCCAGATCTTCCGCGCCCAGGATGCTCGTCTGACGATGGACGGCGCGATTCTCGGCACCCCGGAGTACATGTCTCCGGAGCAGGCTTCGGGCCAGCGCGAAGAGCTGTCGCCGGCGACGGATGTCTATGCCATCGGGGCATGTCTTTACGAGCTGCTGACTCTCACGCCCCCATTCTCTGCCGGAGATCTACATCAGCTACTCGACCAGGTGCTCTGGCAGCCGGTCACGCCACCCCGCAAGCAGGCCCATGAGAGGAGGAAGCTGGGCCACGATCTGCCGTACATCCCAGTGCCGCTGGAAGCGATCCTGATGAAGTGTCTCGCCAAAGATCGCAAGGAACGGTACCGTGACGCAGGGGCTCTTTCCAGCGACATCCAGCGTTTCCTCGAGGGGGAGCCCGTCAGCGCCTACTCGGACCCGCTTGTCCGGAGGCTGCTGCGCTGGGGTCGTAAGCATCCGATCCTCAGCACCACGATGATCACGTCGCTGCTGTTGCTGGTCTGCTTCGGATCGCTGTGGCAAATGCGCTCGGGGCGGGAGACCACACGGAGGCTCAACAGCTTGCGCCGCGAGAGTGACATCATGCGCCAGCGAAACCA
>CAZANL010000879.1:0-2149 GCA_964486115.1 uncultured Planctomycetota bacterium | reverse complement strand
GCGGGCCAGTTCGAGCCCGGCATCGACCTTCTGCGCGATGCGCAGCTTGGACAGCTCGCCACGAAAGGACAGCAAGAAGGCGTTTTGCTCTTCTCGGCTGAACGTGTATGTCGGATGGTACTTCCTGAGGTTGCGGAAGTGGCGGATTGCGCCGATGAAGTCTCGATGGATCAGGCGGTCGACCGAGAGGAACACGCGGGGTTTGATCGCCCGCGAGTCGATTTTCAATGCCTGATTTGCGTAGTACAGGGCTAGCGGCCAGTGGAAGAGGCGGAACTGGCAATAGCTGGCTTGCTCGTAGGCCTCGATCAGCCGAGGTTTACGAGCGATCACCTCCTCAAATTGCGAGGCGGCAAGAGCGAAGCGCTGTTGTCTCTGGTAGGCCATGCCCAGCTCGAAGATCGCCTGGTGCAGGCTCGGTCGCTCTGCGATCGCCTGCGCGAGCAGGGCGATCCGAGCTTCGAGTTGGTCCGACAGCAGCCCGAGCAGCAGCTTGCCTTCGGGGGCAGTCGCCGGGGAATCCGCCACGTTCTGGGCATAGCGTCGTGCTGCTTGTTCACCCGACTGTTTGCGGATGATCCGCATCAGCGCGAGTTGAGCGTCGGGAAACTCCGCTGCCAGTTTAGTTGCTCTCTCATAGGACTGCTGGGCTTCGGCTGTCTTATCGGCAGCTTCCAGGCGCAGGCCGGCCTGATATGCCAGCTGGGCGGCACGCGGGATCGTTGGCTCGATAGGTGTCGCGCAGGCTGACAACCCTAGCAGCACGACCCCCCAGCACCATTTCAGTCGGAACATCTCTCAGGAACTCCCCGCGTGTTGTGGAGGCATCTGCCCCGCATCAAACCTGGCCGTCCAGGCCAGCCGGGACTCGGCCCCCAGTGGCCATCCCCGTATGAATCTGGATTTTGGAGACTGACGATGGACAGCGCGAGGGTGGTAATCCGGCGCTGAGGGTCTGGGAGCTGCCACGCTCGTGAACATTGGGTGCGGCGGGCGAGCACCGAGAAGTCGCTGAAGTATCCAATGGAACGGGTGCATCGTGTCCTCTGCGAATGTGGAGATTGGGGCGACAGCATACCCCAAGGCAGCCAAATTTTGCCTCAAATAGTGTTCGTAATCAGGGGTGTATCAGGTAGAATCGCCGGTCAAATTTTGGAGGGATGGTCTCCGCAAACTCTTTCTATTCCTGGGCTTTGACCCGGGAGGCAGGGGGCCGCCAAGTCAGCCGCAAGGAGAAGATCAGATGACCGAGGACAACGGAAGGTGGCCAGGCCTGCTGGGCGGCCTGCGGGTTCCAATCGACCCCCGCGCCATCTTTCTCGGCATGATTGCGTTTGCCCTGTTCATGGGCGGAGTCTGGGGATTCCAGCAGGTCAGCTTGCATGTCTGGCAGAAGGGGTCCGTTCGCTTCGACGACACCGAGACGTTTCTCAGAACGCTCTACCATAGCGACTACTGGTTCAAGGCTGCCACGGGTATCTGGGCTCTGCTGATCTGGTCTATTATTGGTGGCGCGATCAACCGGATCATCGCGGTCCGACTGGCCAAGGATGACAGCATTGGCATCGGTGAGGCGTTGGCTTACAGTCGACGTCGGTTCCTGAGCTACTTCGCCACTCCGCTGGTGCTGCTTGCGCTGATTTCGTTCCTCCTCGGCTGCAACGCTCTGGCCGGGTGGGCTGGCGAGGTGCCGTGGGGAGTTGGGCCGATCCTCTACATCTTGCTCTACATCTTGGTCTTGTTCTCGTCGCTGTTCATCTTGATCTTGACGATTGGCCTGGTTTTCGGCTTCAACCTGATCTCCTCGGCAGTCAGCACTGAAGGTTGCGACGGGATCGAGGCCAGCATCTCGGTCTACAACTACATATTTGCCCGTCCGTGGCCCTACATTGCCTATCACCTGCTGATCTATGCCTCGGTGTTGTTCCTGTCTTGCGCGGGTGATTTCCTGATCAACACCACCCTCAAGTCGACCTTTCTGTTCAACCGGACCCACAGTTATCACTACCGTTACGGTGAAAAGGGTAAGGTCAAGGAGATCGTGGTGGTCGAGGGCCAGGACGGTGGCTTGCTGGATGGGATCGTCAGGCCGATACCGCCGCGGACAATGCACAACACGGCCAGCACGCGCTACTACGACGCGGCGCAG
>CAZANL010000878.1:0-2158 GCA_964486115.1 uncultured Planctomycetota bacterium | reverse complement strand
CGAGAGCGTCCACGCTGCCGTTGCTTTCTACGTCGGTGCGGTGACCATCCTGTTACTTCCCGGTTTTTCCCAGGCTTTGATATCGTTCATGAAAAGCGCACGCACGCTGATGGCCAGTCGGGAATTGAAACAGGAGGACCGGGATTTCCTGAAAACCGAAGACGGGCGCCACGTCATCCTGATGTACGCAGGCATGATGCTCGTCCTGATTCCGATGGGGACGTACTTCCTGGTCCTGTTCGCCCATGGCGTCCTCCTGGAAGGCATACAAACTCGAATTCTGGCGGTGTCGTTCGGCATCGGCCTGCTCGCCTCTGTGTGCCTTCAGCTGCTGGGACGGCTGATGTTGCGGCAGTCCCGACAAAACCAATCCAATTCGACGGTCGACGGGACCGACAGCTCGAGGCGTTGAGTGGGAGGATTTGAATGCGGCGAGCCTTCGGCGATCGCAGTGGCAAGCGAACTCATGCAACGGGACTAACTGCTGCCACCCGACATCCGTCGCAGAAAAAATGGCGTAATAGAATCCCGCCTGGCCAACCGAGCCATTGTCGTGTTGGGCGACAAATGTCAGGTTCGCCTCCATTCGATACATGCTGAGAACTCTGCATGATCGAGCCGTTCCCGCTCGTCGAATGCAAAGACAGAGTCATCCAATCGCTCTTCCGGCAGCTCGATGGCGGAGTCCGGGTCCGATCCGGGACTGTCGGTCGGCTGCGGGGGTCTGGCCTGCGCCACCTCGCTGCTGCCCTGTCGAAGCATCCGGCAACTTGCTAGACTCTGACGAGTGACTGCTGATCATCTAGAAAGACCGGGTCAGCACGACCCGCAAGAGCCGTCCGAGCTGATTCAGCTGGCCGAGCAGCTCGGCCTGCTCGACGCACAGCGCGCCGAACAGCTGCGCGTGGAGCTGGCGCTGGGTCGCCCGGCAGATTCGGGAGACCACTTGCAGCAGCGTCTAGGTCTTCCCCCGGTAGTCATCGACGCGCTCCAGCTGATCCTGCAGCAGGGCGGCTCGCTATCGTCCTTACCGGCAGGCTCTACGTTGCCGCCGACACTCCGCCACACTCCGCAGGATGCGCCCCCCGGGCCCCCCCCTCCGCCCCCCGCTTTGGCCAACACCCCGACGCTCCGGCAGGTCATCGACCAGGCGGGCCTGACCCTGCAGATCGACCAGGCCCCCTCCCTCGAGAACCGCTCACCCGACACGCTCGGCCGCTACCCGGTCACGGGCTTTCTCGGAGAGGGCGGAATGGGCCAGATCCTGCAAGTCCGTGACGAGGATGTCGGACGCGAGATGGCGGCCAAGGTGATCCGCGGCCAGGACAGCGCCCAGGCGCTGACCAAGTTCGTTCGCGAAGCACAGATCACCGGACAGCTGGAGCACCCCAACATCGTGCCGATGCACGAGCTCGGTACGACCGCCGACGGGCAGTTCTACTTCACGATGAAGCGGATCGACGGACAGGACCTGTCGGCGTTGCTTCGGGACGATGACGAAAAGGCCCAGGGCCTGACGCTGTTCGACTACCTGCAGATCCTGCTCAAGGTCTGCGACGCGATGTCGTTGGCCCACTCCCGGGGAGTGATCCACCGGGACCTCAAGCCGGCCAACATCATGGTCGGCCAGTTCGGCGAGGTGCAGGTGATGGACTGGGGGCTGGCTCGCCTGGTCGGACAGCCGGACACCGCCGAGGCGGGCTGCACGCTAGATCTGGGCGGTGGCCAGCTGGCCCAGCGAGCCCGCGGAGGCGGTTCAGAGGAGCCGCTGAAGACACTCGACGGGGCTGTCGTCGGCACAGCACACTACATGCCGCCGACGCAGGCTCCGGGCGATGTCCGAAAGATCGACCAGCGCGCCGACGTCTATGCGCTGGGCGCGATCCTGTACCAGATGCTGACACTCGAGCCCCCGTTCGAAGGCGACAGCGTGTGGGAGGTGCTGGAACGCGTGATCGCGGGGCATCCCACACCGCCATCCAAGCGCACCCTGGAGCGGCAGATCCCGGCGGAGCTCGAGGCGGTGGTGCTCAAGGCGATGCAGCACAGGCCGGCGAAGCGGTACGACAGTGTCGAGCTGATGAAGCAGGACATCGAGGCCTACTGACCTGCCCCCGAAACATGTACCAGACGCTAAGTGGTACTCCTCACAAGTTGC
>CAZANL010000877.1:0-2160 GCA_964486115.1 uncultured Planctomycetota bacterium | reverse complement strand
CGACGTCACCCTGGACCGCTTGCTCGCTACGCGTGAACAGCTCCACCGCCAACACCCCCGGGAGGACCTCGACACCCTGCTCTGCGCGCACTTCGGCCAGGACGAACCGGCAATCGCGCAAGCCGGCCGAAAGGCGTTCTACCAGCGCCCCATCCCCGATCTGCCTGTCAGCCGCGATCTGCTGGCGATGCTCGATCGGCTGTCCGATCGATGCACCCTGCTGCTGGTGACCAGCGGCGACCCAGTCACCCAGTCCGAGAAGATCCGGCAGATGCGGATTGGCAACCGCTTTCAGAATCTGGTGTACGTGCCGCTGGGCCAGAGCAAACGAGACGCACTCGAAGAGCTGATCGGAGAGCACCAGCTGGAGCCCGCGCGGACCCTGGTCGTCGGAGACCGCGTGGACTCCGAGATCGCCGCCGCGCGGCGCCTGGGCATGCGCACCGTGCGGGTGCGGGGCGGAGAATACGGCCACTTGCGGCCGACCAGCGCCGAGGAGCAAGCCGACTGGGAAGTCGACAGCGTCCTCGACCTGGAACAGTTCATGGAGAAAACAGGAGATGAGGCCGATGCGCCCTGAGATCGTCCAGGCCAGCTGTCCCAACAGGATCGACCTGGCGGGAGGCACGATCGATCTGTACCCGATCTACTTGATCCTCGGCCAGGCAACCACGGTCAACCTGGCGGTGACCCTGTCGAGCAACGCCTCGGTCAGCTTGACCGATGACAACCTGATTCGTATCGAGTCGATCGACCAGGGGGTGACGGGCGCTCTGCAACCCGAGGAAATCCCGGACAGCGGCGCCCTGGCACTGGCGGCGCGCGCGGTCCACTGCTTCTGGACCGGAGGCGGCATCTCGGTGAAGATGCACAACGAAGCCCCCAAGGGGTCCGGCCTGGGAGCCAGCTCGGCGCTGCTGGTCGCGCTGGCGCAGGCGGTCTCACAGCTGGATGGGCTGGTGACCAACCCGCACCAGCTGATCAACGTCCTCTCGGAGGTCGAAGCGGGACTGATCGGCATACCGACCGGTCGTCAGGATTACTACGCCGCCTACTTCGGCGGCCTGCAGCGCATCGAGTTCTCGGCCGCGCGTGTGCGCCGCCTGGAGATTCCGATGTCCCGCCGGGTTCAGAGCTGGTTCAACGAGGGACTGGTGGTCGCCTACACCGGGGAGGCCCATTTCTCGGGTCAGCCCAACTGGGAGGTGATCAAATCAGCGGTCAATGGCGACCGGGAAACACTCAAGCGGCTCCACGCGATCCACCACGCGGCGATCGAGGCGGCGGATGCCCTGCAAGAGGGCAACTGGACACGGCTGTGTGACGCCGTCCGGGCCGACTGGGCACATCGGCAAGAGCTTCACACGGAAGTCACCAGCCCCCGACTCGATGCCCTGGTGAGCATCGCACTGGATGCCGGGGCGGCGGCGGCCAAGCTCTGCGGCGCGGGCGGAGGGGGCTCGCTGCTGGCCCTCTGCAAACCGGAGAAGACCGCCGATGTACGCCAGGCGCTGACCCGCCATGGCGCGGTCCCGCTGGACCTGGCGATCGACCGCAATGGCTGCATCCTCAACTACCCACGAACAACCGGGGAGACCCTGCTATGAATAGCTCCACCGCGTACTGGGTCACCCTGGCCGCCGTCGTCCTGATCACCGGAGTGTTCGTCGGCCTGGTGGCCTATGCCGCGATCCGCTCGCGCGAAGAAGGCAAGCATCCGCAGATGGAGGACGAAGAGTAGGTCGCGGCTGGATCTTTCGTCAAACCCGGGTCACACAGCGAAGATCCCTCCCCCGCTGAACTTTCATCGAGTTGCCAAGACACCGAAACCGATCCGTGCCGAGGACCACGGGATCCTCTTCTCCCTAGAGATCCTCGGGATCCTCCTCGACATTGTCTGCTCGTGGTACATCGGCTGGCTGAAGCCCCCAGGGGTCACCAGCCAAAGCCTCGGGCGGTGCGAATCTCAGCTTGCCGTCCAGCATCGTCATCACCCGATCCGCTTTCTGGGCCAGCCGCTCGTCGTGGGTCACGATGACGAAGGCCTGGTCCAGCGAGCGGGCCAGGTTCCACAGCTGCTTCTCCACCTTCTCGGCCGTGCCGCGGTCCAGGTTACCGGTCGGCTCGTCGCAGAACACGACGGCGGGTGAGTTCATCAGC
>CAZANL010000876.1:0-2161 GCA_964486115.1 uncultured Planctomycetota bacterium | reverse complement strand
GGCGGCGCATTCCCTGGAGGATCACGCCGCGGTTGTTGTAGGCATAGACCAGGTAGCGGTCCTTGCGAAGCGCCACGTTGTAGTCGGCGTGGGCTAGCGTCACATTGCCCATCGCGTGATGGGTGCAGCCGCGCATGAAGTAGATCCACGCGTCATTTGGACGGCGCTTGATCGCTGTGTTCCAGAGTTCGATGCGCTCCTGGCTCTGCGTGGCATAGCCGTGGAGGTGCCAGTATTCGGCCACGGCAAGCGTGCCGGCATACTTCTTCAGGCCGGCGCGACACCGGGTCGCGACTTCTTCGAGTCTGTCGGCGGCAAGGAGGCGGAATGTGTCGGCCACATCCTTGTCGACCGCCTTGGCTCCATCCCACCGGCCCATCGGTCGGCTCAGATATTCCAGTGCCTGCCTCTTCCAGTGTTTCTCGATGATCGGGTGACTGGGAATGCCTGCGATAGACTGGGTCGCCAGCGCCCTGCGCAGATAGATCCGGCCGAGGTAGTAGTTGACCCACCAGTCATCGCACCCTCGCTGCGGTTCGGCTGCGATGGTCAGCGCCGCCTCCGCTTTACGCATCTGACCAACCAGGTAGTAGCCGCTCCCCAGCAGGGCCCAAGCATCGGGGAACAGCCACTGCTCGTACTCTCGACTGCGGGCGATCCGCTCTAGTTCGGTCAGCGCTTTTTCGACCTCGGCCAGCTTACCGCCGATGGCGACGTTGGGAATGTTGAAGAAGGGGCGTGTCTCCTCGATCTTACGAGAGATCGGCTGAATCTGGTCCTGGAGCTTCTTGAACGCCTTGCCTCGATGGAGCAATCGCTGTCGCCGAACCTTCTCCAGCGCCAATCTTTTCTTGCAGATCTGCGCCAAGGCAGAGAGCTCCTCGTCGTCGGAGTGCGCCAGGGCACTCTGACAGGCGATCAGGCCCTGGGTCCATTCCCCATCGTGGACCAGCTGCTGGGCCTGTTTTTTCATGTCGTGGAAGTGGCGCGCAGAGGTGAAGAGGCTGCTGCCCCACCAGCCGGACAGCGTGATCAGCACCAAGGTCAACAACAGGCCGGCGACGAACCATGGGTGGCGCTTGATCTTCTTCTGCGTTCGGTAAAAGAAGGAGGGGGGACGAGCTCGTATCGCATCTCCTTTTCTCCAGCGCTTGATGTCCTGGGCGATCTCCTGGCCACTTTCATAGCGACGGCCGGGTTGCTTCTCCAAGGCCTTGAGGCAGATCGTTTCCAGATCCTTGTCCGCCCGGACCTTCTCTCCCCGCGGGGGAGGCGGGTCGACGCGCAGGATCCCATGGTAGACCTCTGCCTGGGTCTTGCCCTCGAACGGGCGGCGGTTGCCTAGCAGTTCGTACATGATGACACCGAGCGCCCAGACGTCGGAGCGCGCGTCGATCTCTTTGGCACGGCCGAGGACCTGCTCTGGCGCCATGTAGTATGAGGTGCCCGTCACCGCGCCGCTGACCGTCAGGTTGGTGTTGTCTTCGATCGCCCGGGCCAGACCGAAGTCGGTGACGATCGGTCGATCCTCCTTGGTCAGCAAAATGTTCTCGGGCTTGAGGTCGCGGTGGATCACGCCCTGGTCGTGAGCGTAGCCAACGGCCTGCGAGATCACGCAGAGAATCTCCATCCGCTGGGCCAGGGAGAGCCGGCTCACTGCATCGGCCAAGGTCTCCCCTTCGACGTAGCCCATCGCGATGAAGTGGACCGGGCGCTGGTCGCCGGCCTCCTGGGTGGCACCCACCTCGTGAATCGGAATGATGTTGGGGTGCGACAGACGAGCTGCCACCGCGGCCTCTCGGTGGAGGCGCTTGATGTGCTCCTCCTTGCCTTCGAGATTCTTGAGCACCTTCAACGCCACGCGCCGCCTCAGGTCGGGGTCGATCGCTTCGTAGACCACACCCATCCCGCCCCGAGCGATTTCGCGCACCAGTTTGTAACGGGATAGATGGCTGCGGCCCGAGAGGTGGGAGGGGAACACTCCTCTGTATTCGCGCTGGACGAGGGTCGCGCCCTCCTCGATGATCTTCACAGGGTCCACGACCTCCAGCTTGGTGGCGCAGTTGATGCAGACCTCCCCGGCCTCCTCCTCGATAGGCTCTTCGCACTCGATGCAGTCGGAGTCGTCACCGCGGATTTGTCGAACGACCGCCACCAGAGC
>CAZANL010000875.1:0-2163 GCA_964486115.1 uncultured Planctomycetota bacterium | reverse complement strand
ACGCGCCCACCGTATCGATTCCTGAAAAGGAGATGTCGATGCTACGATACGTCGGGTCGGTACTGGTGATGGTCCTCTGCGCTTTTCCCGCAGCGGCACAAATCAAGTGGGGTAACGATCACAAGGCAGCGCTTGCGCTGGCGCGCAACAGCGGGCGCCCGCTGCTCTTGGCTCTGGCAAACTGGAACTGACCCGTGCCGCGTAAACTGGCGAGCGGTCTGCTCGCCGATTCACGGGTGATCTCAGCGGCGGCCGAGTGGGTCTGCCTCAAGCCGCCGCCGACCTCTCGTGCACTGTCGGTCCAGTCCCGGTATCAGGTCGGTGCGTTCTACAAGCAGTCGACCAGAGAGTGTAGTCTGCGCGGTGTGCTGCTGCTGATCTCGTCGGAGGGACAGCTGCTTCAGCGGTTCAGCGGCGCGTCTTACACGGCGGAGGACCTGGCGGGAGCCTTGCGCAGGCACTTTCTGCATTCTCGCATATTCCTCTCCTACTACTTCACGATTGACCATCCCGTGCTCGACAGGGATGACCTGCTGCAGCTGCTGCGGCGGATGAAACATAGAGAATGGCGTGTGCGTGAGTCCGCGACTCGGGACGCTATCGCGATGGGTGCTCCGGTCAACCACGCATTCGATGCTCTGGACCTCCAACTGCTGAGCTTGGAGCAGAGGCGTCGGGTACGTCACGTCCTCGAACACCAGGGACCCTTGGGGGATCTGGTTCGGGATAACCGGCTGGGCAGGGACGTGAAATTTCTGGCCCGACTACAAGCCCATCCCGACCCAGCGGTTCGTCGACGAGCTCGGAGACGGATTGGCCGCATCCTCCCCTCGAGCGGTGTGGTCGGCCCGAAAGAGCTGTTGCGGCGCTGGTCCGCGCAGAAGGACCGTCTGTACTGGGACGTGTCGCGAGGTGCTTGGATGCCGAAATCGGACTAGGGTGATGGGGGTCGTCGTGACGCCGGTGTCCTGGGACGTTTGCCGCCTGACCACCGGATCAGGCCCCGGGCTACCAGGCTGGAAGATAGCTCGCACCGCCGGCCACGCACGCCCCGTATAATACGGTAGATGCCATCGCCGAGGTCGAGATATCTCTGGAGCCCGCTCAGCGACAATTTCTGGATCATACTGTGTCCCCTGGTGGCGCTGGGCCTGATGCTGGGTATCTGGCGCTGGGTCCCTCTGTCCGACACCGAGGTCTATGCGGTGCTGTTCGCCTTCGTGGTGACCGGTCACCACAAGCCTGGCTGGCTCCGGGCCGGTGGTGAGCCCACGATCTACGAGCAACACAAGGCCAAGCGCTGGGTCTCGTTCCTGGCCGTGCCGGCGATGATCATCTTGCCGACCTACTACGGGCTCGGTTTCGCCGCGCTGGTCATCGCCGCTTGTTTCGACCTGTGGCACGTGGCGATGCAGCAACACGGATTCGGGAGGATCTACGCGGCCAAGGACGGGGATGTGTCTGGGCGTTCCGCCCGGATCGACCTGGCCTGCGTGCTGATCTGGTATGCCGCGGTGGTGTTCTGCTCCGATAGCTGGACCTACGGGATCGCTGCCAGCTTCCGCAGTGCCGGGTTGCCGATCTTCAGCGGGCTGGACCCGGAGGTATGGCGAGCTGTCAAATGGGGGCTGGTATCCACCTCGCTGTTGCTGCTGGTGCTTTATCTGCATCAGGCGGTGACTCTCTGGCGAAACCAGCGGCAGATAGCGACCCGCAAGCATCTGCTGCACGGAGTGGCCTTTTCGGTGATGGCGGTCAGCTACCAGGATCCAAACTGGTACCGGGCGCAATCGGTTCAGAATCTGTTCCACGCGCTCCAGTATTTCTTCATCGTCTGGGCATTCAGTCACCTGTCTTTGAAAAAGACCAGCGGAGGAGCACAGTGCTTTTATCGGGCTCTGTTCAAGTTCCGCTGGGGCTTGGCGCTTTATGTCGGCGCGATCCTGCTCTACGGCTTCGGCGGCTGGTCGCTGGAAGGGTATAGCGGACGGTTCCCTGCGGGTGAGCAGCGCCAACGAATGGTCCAGGTACTCGGTTCCATCGGGTTGGCCTCGTTGCTGCTGCACTATTATGTCGACAGCTTTATCTGGAAGGTCAGGACCCGGCATGTTCATCAGGCGCTGGACCTGGATGGCGCGGGCCAGGAAACGACTCGCAGCACCT
>CAZANL010000874.1:0-2163 GCA_964486115.1 uncultured Planctomycetota bacterium | reverse complement strand
AGATCACGGAAAACACGGCGGTAAGGGCAAAGACGCTGGCAAGGACGCTGGCAAAGACGCTGGCAAGTAGCCGGTCCTGAGATTTGCACAGAGAAGCAAACGGCGAGACCTGGAAGACGGAGGTTCCCGTCCCCGACCGCGTTCGCTCCCGGAGCCGCCGACCGCGGGATTAGGACCACGCACCACTGCTAAAGAAGGCGGCCAGGGGGCGGTTTCTCACGAGACCGCCCCCGCCCGTTGATTTGGGTCGACGCCGCTGAGTTGCCTGCGTGCGGCCAAGAACGCTAAACCCTCCCTCGCCCCGGGTTCTAGCCCTGAACCAAACCCTGCTGCCTGTTGTTATCACCGAAGATCCTCGTATCGAGCTTGGCTAGCGCGGCGGTGTAAATCGCTCCTCCGATGGTTCCGAACGGCCCCAAGAACAAACCCAGCGCCAGCGGCACCATTGCGAGCGGAAGCAGCAACCAGATCGACATATCGTGCCAGTGGAGGTACAGCAGCAAGCACGTACACAGCAACATTGGAATCAACAGCATCAACAACGTCCTTTCAGGTGGGTTTGGCAGCATCAGCAGCGCCGAGGGTGCCCAGAGGCGACATTGCAGATCTGGCGCGGTACGTGTCACCCCAAAACAGGATTGAGCCCGAGGCTTTCGCTGCTCCGGCATGTTCATGATTGGCCGACACCAGGTATTTCCCGCGACTTTCGATTCCCCCCCAGATTTCTCTCGAAGTCCTGCAGGAGTTTTACTCGATAGCGGATCTGACGCGGTACGTGTCACCCCAGCAGGATCGAGCCCCAGGCTTTCGAGGCTCCGGCACATCATCGGGAGTATTTGACAGGTCTTACCCGATGACCGGACCTCAATGGGACCCCTTGCATATTCAACCCGCCCCACGCCATAGCGCCGACGAGCAATGCTCTCCGTCGGTCCATTTGTCGGGATCGGTTGACTAGAAAACGTAACTACCCCGTTGTCGTCACCGCGGGTTTGGGTACCTTGAAGCTGATGAGCACGAGACTTTGGATACTGACCGGCTTGCTGCTGCTCGGCTTCGCCGAGCCACTCGCAGCCCAGGACAACGGCGAAAAACTACAGCTGGCTAACGCGCGCCGAGCCCAGGCAGCCCTGACCGCCAAGAAGTGGCCGGAAGCCCGGGAGTTTCTTCCGGGCTTCGAGCCGAAGGTGGCCGACGCGTGGAAGGCGGCGGTCGACGCACGAATCAAGACCCTGGTCTCCTGGCTGGATAGCGAGCTGAGGCTGCCGCAAAAGCCCAAGGGTCCGACCGGCGTGAGCTTCAGGGAGGCTCACGACGGGCTAGCCGACATCCTCAGCGAGTTCCGCAAGCTGCCCCCGCGACAGGAGCTGTCCAAGAACCAGGCGACCCTCGCGCAACGCGTAAAAGAACTGGGCGACAGCCTGGCCAAGCCCAAGCCCAAGAAGGATACCCTCGCGTTTTACCTGAGGGAAAACCAGCAGCTGGCCCAGCAGCTGGCCCAGCGCCAGATCATCGAACAGCGCAGTGCCTTCGAGCAGCACAAGCTGTTCGACGCACAGATCGTCGCCCACAAGCAGCGATTTCGCGAAGAGCGGCAGAAGCTGATCAAGACCGAGACGACCCGGCTCCAGCAGCAAAAACTGGATCTGCTGGAAAGGAACCTCGAAGGGGCGACGGGCCCGACCAAGACACTCCTCGGCAAGCTGATCGAGATCCGCAAGGCGTACGCCGCGCTCGGCGACGAACAGACGATCACCGCCCAGATCGCGGACACACGCACCAAAGTAAGTCGTGAGCGAGACCGAAAGCCTCAGCTGGATCCGGAAGCGCTCAACGACCCCAAGGCCCTGGAGCGCTACACGGACGACCGCAATACCGCAGAAGCCCTTCACGGGCTCAAGAAAGCGGCGCTCGAGCAGCTGAACAAGAAGCTGGAGCGCGAACAGAAACGCCTCAACGAGATGCCCGCCCTTGTGGTTCAGGCCAAGGAGGCCCTGGACAAACAGGAGGCTGTCGGCACCGCCAACGAGGCGATCGCGCAGATCACCAGCAAGGTGCTGGGCCTGCTCGTCGCCCAGGAGACCCAGGCGCAGGTGTCCAATTCCGTGGCGCTGGACAAGCGCTTGGTGGAGCTGGCCCAGCTGGAACTGGAGCTGGCAACCG
>CAZANL010000873.1:0-2165 GCA_964486115.1 uncultured Planctomycetota bacterium | reverse complement strand
TCCTCAACGAGGGGCGCACCGAACTGCCCGACATCGACATCGACTTCGACGCCGAGCGACGCGGTGAGGTGATCGAGTACGTCGTCGAAAAGTATGGACGCGAAAACGTCTGCCAGATCATCACGTTCGGCAAGATCGCCGCCAAGAGCGGCATCCGTGACGTGGGACGCGTGCTCGGCATGCCTCTCCCGCGAGTCGACCGCATCGCCAAGATGGTGCCGGACACGCCCGGTATCACACTCCAGGAGGCACTCGATCAGGTACCCGATCTGCGGCAGCTCTACGAGAGTGATGCCGAGATCACCGAACTGATCGACATCGCCCGCGGCCTCGAAGGCATCGTCCGACAAACCGGTGTGCACGCCGCCGGAGTAATCATCGCCGACAAGCCGGTCAGCACCTACTGCCCGCTACAGCGTGTGGACAACGACGTGATCACACAGTTCCCGATGGAGCAGTGCGGCGCCATCGGCCTGCTCAAGATGGACTTCCTCGGCCTCAAAAACCTGACGATCATCGAACACACGCTCGATCAGATCGAGCAGAACACCGGCACTCGGCCCAAGATCGATGCCCTGCCACTCGACGACGACGCGACCTACGAGCTTCTATCACGTGGCGACACACGGGGCATCTTCCAGCTCGAGAGTTCGGGGATGCGCGAGATCCTGATCAAGCTGCACCCCGACCGGTTCGAGGACATCATCGCCCTGGTCGCACTCTACCGGCCCGGCCCACTGGGTTCGGGTATGGTCGACAAGTACATCGACTGCAAGCATGGCCGCGCACGCGCTGATTACCTGCACCCGATGCTCGAGGACCTGCTCAGCGAAACACATGGTGTGATCCTCTATCAAGAGCAGGTGATGCGGATCGCCAACCTGATGGGCGGCTTTTCTCTGTCCGACGCGGACCGTCTGCGCAAGGCGATGAGTAAGAAAAAGATCGACTTGATGGAGGCCTATCACAAACAGTTCGTCTCGGGGGCCTCCGAGCGCAAGATCGACAGCAAGCTGGCGGCCGAGATCTTCCAGTTGATGGCAGAGTTCGCCAAGTACGGATTCAACAAATCCCACTCTGCGGCTTACGCCTTGGTCGCCTACCAGACCGCCTATCTCAAGACCCACCACTGCACCGAGTTCATGGCTGCGCTGCTGACCAGCCATGCCGGCGACACCGACAAGGTGAAGGAGTACATCGAGGAGTGCCGGCACGATGGAATCGATATTCTGGCCCCCGATATCAACGAGAGCCGGGTGCGCTTCGTCAGCGTGCCTGACGGCATCCGCTTCGGTCTCGGGGCGATCAAGAAATGCGGGACCAAGGCGCTCGAGGCGGTCGGCGAAACCCGCGACGCAGACGGGGCGTTCCACGACTTCGGCGACCTGTGCGAACGGATCGACACCCGCCGGGTCAACAAAGCGGTGATGGTCAACCTGATCCGAGCCGGCGCCTGCGACCGCTTCGGACACCACCGAGCGCAGATGGTGGCGGCGCTGGAAACACTGATGCGGCGGGATGATCAGGAAACAGGCCGAGCCGCCAACCAGCTCGGCCTGTTCGATGACCTGCCGGAAGAAGAGATTCCAGAGCACCGAATGCCTGAGGTGGACCGCTGGACCGAGCGAGAGCTGCTTCGGGAAGAGAAGGAAGCCCTGGGGTTCTACTACTCGGGCCATCCGCTGACCCCCCACAAGGGGACGCTCCAGGTGTACGCCAGCGCCAACACGAGCTCACTGGCCCAGGGCAGCGACAGACGAGATGTTCGGCTGGGTGGCTTGATTACCCGGCTCAAGGCTGGCGTGGTCAAGAAAGGCAAGACAGCTGGCCGCAAGTTCGTCCGCTTTCAGCTGGACGACCTGGACGGGAGCTGCAGCGCGGTCTGTTTCCCGGAGACCTACGAGAAGTACTTCGAACTGCTGACCGACGACCGGATGGTGTTCATCAGCGGACAGGTCGACCTGACGGGAACGGAGCCCGGTATACTGGTCAGCAAGGTGGTTCCGCTCGAATCGGTCGAGTCGGTCTACGCGACCAGCGTACTGATCAAGCTGGACGCCCAGCGCCACCAGCGCCCCGTGCTCGAGCAGGTCAAGCAAGCGCTGCGGGATTCACCGGGATCCGTTCCGGTCTACCTCGAGTTGACGACCGACGAGCAAGACATG
>CAZANL010000872.1:0-2174 GCA_964486115.1 uncultured Planctomycetota bacterium | reverse complement strand
GGAAGGGATCAAGATCAAGCAGCCGAGCACACTGGCCGAGAGATTCGGCGTGGCCAAGCAGTGCGCTGCCGCGCTCAAGTTGTCGATGCCGATCACGGTCGATCAGGTGGATGGCAAGACAGTGAACAAGGACTACGCCGGCTGGCCCGAACGTCTGACACTGGTCGACAAGGGTGGCAAGGTGCTCTATTACGGTGATCGTGGTCCGCGAGGTTTTGCTCCCAACGAACTGGAGAGCGCGATCAAGAAGTGTATGGCTCGCCACGCGGCCGCCATGCGCAGCGATCTCGATGGCGCCCTCGACGAAGCTTTGAATCAGTCCAAGAAGTAGGGCGGTCTGTCTAGTCCACACGCACCGGGTGCGGGTTGCTGAAGACGAAATATACCTCAGCAACCGGGCAGCAGTGTGCGCGCTAATGATCCGCCGAGGATGCCATAGACCTGGCGCCGGGTGATCTTGAGCACCCGGTCCGGGTCCAGTGGGTTGTTCGCCGACTCGAGAAGGCGGACGGTCGCTTGTCCCAACTCCAGTGGCCAGCGAGTCGCCAGATGCAGGCCGAGCCGGCGACGGGGGATGCGAAGTAGATAACGCCGTCCGTCATCCAGCAGCACTCTCGTTTGCGCCAGCAGCCCCTGATATATCGGGCGCAGAGCTGTGTAGGACTCCGTTTGCAGCAGGTCCGCTGGTGTCAGGCCGGCTTGCTCCAGCACGGGCAGTGGGAGATAACAGCGTCCTCGTCTCAGATCGCGTGGGAGATCGCGAAGGATGTTGATTCGTTGTAGCCCCTGACCGTAGCAGACCCCCAGCGGGGTGAGTGCGGGATCGACATCGGGGAAGTGACGTGCGTGGATCGCCGTCCAGAATTCTCCAACGGAGCCCGCGACGTGGTAGCAATAACGCTCTAGTTGCTCTTCAGATGTCAGCGCGTTGAGCTGGCCCGGTGGAAACCAGGTCAGATCCAGCCTCATACCTTCGACGATGACCTGGATTAGCTGAATCACCAGCGGCCGGTCACCTGGGTCGAGACGGTCTGATTCGGCGAAGAGGCGATCCTGGGACCGGAGTAGCTCAAGCTCGCCGGTCGATTCACGACAATCGGCCAGCTGAGCCTGGATGTCGGCGAGAAAGGGCGCCCGTTCGTCGCCCGCCATCGCGGATGCGTATCGGCTCAGCAGGTCCAGCCGCTGGTCGGCCGGCAGGAACTCGGTGTCGGCGATCGTGTCGGCGGCGCGCGCCAGCAGGTAAGCCAGCCCCACGGTCCAGCGGGTCGATGCGGGAAGGATGCGCAGCGACAGATAGAACGAGCGGCTGGTCCGCTCGAGAAGCTGTCGCAGCGTCACGAGCAGACCCGCCCGATAAGGCCGGCCAGCAAGCCACAGCCCGACCCATCGCGGCGGTAGGAGCTGAACAGTTCTGGGTGGCAGGCGGTGCAACAGTCGGCACTACTGATGCGATGCCGAGAAACGCCGGCTTGGCTAAGCAGAAGCCTGTTTGCGGCCGTCAGATCCAGATGATCACGAGGCCCGTCGTTCGGGATGCGCACCCCTTCCAGCCCTTCGAAAGCGTCGAACACCTCCGGGCCGACCTCGTAACAGCAGGCGCCGATGGTCGGTCCGATGAAGGCGTGGAGATCTTCGGGTCGGCCTCCCATCTCGGACACGAGGGCCGCCGGTATCCCGGCGGCCGCGCCCCGCCAGCCGGAATGGGCCAATCCGCAGCGCCCGGTCACTGGATCGGCCAGCAGCAAGATCGAGCAGTCGGCGCTGATTCCGACCAGACCGGTGTTGGCGGTTCGTGTGACCATCCCGTCAGCATCCGGCAGCAGTCGGATGCCGTGCGGTCCGATCGTGCCTGTGGTCTGATCGACATCGTGGATCCGAGTTCCGTGGACCTGGCGAGCTCGTACAAGCCGCATGCCAAGCTGTGCCGCCAGTTTTCGATAGTCGGGCTCGATGCGTCCGCACTCCGGGTCCAGCCGGCCCCGTGCGCGCAGCGTGAACAAAATACTGAAGGGCTCCGGCACGAAGTCGAAGGTCCCACAATCGGCCAACCCAGGGTGTGAGATCCAGGTCATCGCCAGAGATCATCAGGTATCATGCGGCCATGAGCAAGCAAACGATCAAGCAGTTGATTGCCCGGCATGGTTCGAAGCACGAAAAGGACATCTCTCGTG
>CAZANL010000871.1:0-2177 GCA_964486115.1 uncultured Planctomycetota bacterium | reverse complement strand
CGGCAAGGATCAATGGAGGAGGCGGGTCGGTCAAGGGGAGCCATGCACCAACGCCTATCCGCATCGATCCCCGCCAGGCAATGGCCTACGTCAACCGGGGGACCTTGCACGTCGAGATGAAGCGCTACGACAAGGCGCTGGCCGACTACGACAAGGCCATCAGCATCGATCCCCGCTACGCCATGGCCTACCAAAACCGGGGGGCCTTGCACTTCAACCAGAAGCGTGACCGACTGGCCATTTCGGACTGGCAGCGGGCGATGCCGCTGACACCCATAACGGCGCGAAAAAAGTGGCTCGACACGTGGATCCGGAAGGCCCGGTCCAAGGTCAAGTAATCCCCCGTGTACCGATTCGCCGGACACGGGTTATGAAGGAGTCCCGGCGGTTTCGGCGGCGGGGGCTTGGTTCGGATCCTGGGCGCTTGGCAGCCCCCCTCGATCGTGAACTGGCAGAGCTAGTGTTGTACGACGCAGGCCAGCGCGCCGCGGCGCCGCTGAGTCCGGCCGAGCTCCGCGCTTCGCTGCGGTCGATCCGCGGCGGCTGCACATGGATGACCGAGAAACCCTGGTCGTAACCCTGGTAATCCAACGTGATGCACTGATGGCGCTCAGGCTGGTACGTCTGGTATCTGCCTTGTAATTCAAGACTTACGCTGGCTCCCCGGGCAGGGTTCGAACCTGCACGCACCGGAGTAACAATCCGGGGCACTGCCTGTTGTGCTACCGAGGATTTGAGCGAGTACGCCGAGGA
Organism: uncultured Planctomycetota bacterium; assembly: GCA_964486115.1. Taxonomy (GTDB): domain Bacteria; phylum Planctomycetota; class JACQVV01; order JACQVV01; family CAZANL01; genus CAZANL01. The sequence continues at coordinate 1,424 of CAZANL010000871.1, read as the reverse complement.
GGAATCGAACCTCCGCGACCGGGGTTCGTAGCCCCAGCGCCAGGATCCACTGGCCGGCGTGTCGTTGAAACGAGTGCATTAAAAAACCCCTCGGGGAGGCTGCCCGAAGGGTTCTTTGCGTTGTCTGGCGTCAGAACGGGACCCTGTTAGGACACGTCACCTCCCGGAAGGGAATGGAGCGGGCGATTGCGAAATAGCGTGCTCATGCTCAGCTCAAACCGGCCAGGTCGCAATTCGTTCAGCCGAGCTCTGCAGGTTGCCGCTACGGCAGCGATTTGATCCGGGCGGCTGCCTGGTCCAGCGCGGCGGTCAGCGCCTGGCTCAGGCCGGCCGCGATGCGAGAACCGTCGACCGAGTGACCGGTCTGGTGGGTGATCTTCGCCGTGCCACGTACGAGGAAACGAACCGGCGAGCGGTCCTTGGGGGTCGCGACGACCGAGAGCAGGGCCAGGGCGGTGCCCTGGGTCTGGCCGTCGCCCCGAATCTCCTCGAACTGCAGCAGGCGGCAGCTCAGCACCAGGTCTGCCTGCGGGGCTCCGGGATGGGGGGACACCTGCTCGAAGTGACGCCTCAGGTAGTGCATCGACAGGTCGGTGGCCAGGAGGGGAGGAGAGGCCCACCACAGGTGGTTCTCCGGATAGACCCAGTACTCGATGGTCTTCAGGTCCGTCCGGCGCGCGAACTGCAGGCCCATCGCCGCCTTCTCGCTGGTAAATGGCTCGAGGGCCACGTGTCCCGATCCCGGCTCTGCAGCGGCCTGCTCGAAGCTGTTGCTGAGTGCGTAGTAGTAGATGTGCTGGCGCTCTCCCTTGAGCGCGTCGCTGATGCCGCAACCGGTCAGTGGCAGCAGCAGTATGAGGGGCAGCCAGGGTCTCATCGGCGTTTCGTGCTCCGCTTACCGAGAAAGAAGGAGTCGGGGTTGGACTGCATCTGCGCCATCGTCTGCTTGAAGGCTCGCATGCTCTCGGCGACCTGGGCCAGCGCGATCCGGACGTCTCGGCGAATCGCGTAGTCCAGCTGCACCAGCAGCTTCTTCAGTCGATCCTGGCCCAGGGCTTGGCGCTGCGCTTCCGTTATCAGTTGATCGGCGTTGTCCAGCGTGCCGGTGAGCTTGGCGCTGACCTTTTTCAGCTGGTCCTGGATCTGAGCCAGCTGGTCTTTCAGCGGACCGTCCTTGGCCGTCCAGTGTCGGGTGTTGTCGAGCACCTCGTTGAGGCTGGAGAGCGCCTGCTTGAGCTCGCCCTTCTGGCCCAGCTGAGTGTTCAGCCGGGAGAGCAGGTCGTCGCTGCGCCGGAGGATGCTGGGCAGGCGATCGTCCTTGTTGATCGAATCGACCAGCTTGCCGCTCTTGTTGACCGTCGAGCGAGTGTCGTCGAGCAGCGTGGCGATCCGGCCGTCTTCCTGGGTCAGGTTGCGCATGTTGA
>CAZANL010000870.1:0-2178 GCA_964486115.1 uncultured Planctomycetota bacterium | reverse complement strand
AGGCTCGGGCGGTGGCGCGGCTGAGCCATCCCAACATCGTCGGCATCCACGAGATCGGCGAACTCCGTGGGATCCATTTCTTCTCGATGAACTACATTCAGGGATACTCGCTGGACAAGCTGATCAGGGATCCCGAGACGGATCGGCGTCAGCTGCTCGACATCCTCTGCACCGTGGTGGAGGCTGTAGAGTACTCCCACATCGAGGGAGTGTTGCACCGAGATCTGAAGCCGAGCAACATCCTGGTGACCAAGGCTCGGGAGCCGTACTTGATCGACTTTGGCATCGCAAAGTTCCTCGGTGGCGGCTCCAGCCAGCTGACCAAAGAGGGATTCCTCTTTGGCAGCCCGCTTTATATGGCGCCCGAGTATGTGGCCGGCAAGGTCCCTCAGTACGATGAGCGTTGCGACACCTATGCGCTGGGCGTGATCCTCTACAAGATGCTCACGCGTCAGACGCCCTACGAGGATGACGAGACGCTCCAGATTTTGAGGCGCATCTTGCACGAGCAGCCGGTGCCGGTCGAGCGGCTGGCCCACAGTGGCCTGGACAAGGACCTGGCGACGATCTGCAACAAGGCCATCGAGCGGGAGCCCCATCGCCGCTACCAGTCGCCTAGGGAACTGGGAGAGGACATTCGCCGTTATCTGCGGGGCCAGGAGATCAAGGCTCGGCCCCGGAGCATCTGGCACCGAATCTGGGCCAAGGTCCGCACCAAGGGGTATCTGCTGACCGTGTTGCTCCTCTGCCTGATCCTCCTGGTGGGCGCCTTCAGCATGGTGGACCGTGGGAGTCGAATCGACGATTTGACGACCGAACTGGGGTCGCTTCAGCAGAGCGGAGTGACCCAGCAGGGGGATCTGCGGCAGCTTCTCCGAGAGCTGGATGAGCTGGGCTCCAGGCACCCCAGGTCTTCGCGAGTATGTCTGTTGCGCGCCAGGGTATTGCGGATGCTGGGGCACCTGGACAAGGCTCGAGAGGCTGAAAAGGCTGCCAAACGCCTCGAAACTGCCAAATAGCGTCCGCTGGCAACTTCACCGAATTGCATGAAACTCTCAAACACGTGCTGTTCATCTCCGTATCTGGGATGTAGAGACAAACAAAACCGGACGGGTGTCCGAGAGGCTCTGTGGCCACAGACGAGGAGTGGAGGAAAGACAATGCGTAGTGCTGGAATCATGTTTCTGTTGATGGCCTTGATGGCGGCGTTCATCGCCCAGCCGGCCATGGCTCAGCGCGGTGGCGATCGTGAGGAACTGCGTCGCGAACTGATCCGTCAGCTGGATGCCAGGCTCAAACAGATGCGCGAACAGATGGTTCGCGAGATCGATCGCAAGCTGGGCGCGAAGGCAGCGCCTCGCCGGACGCCCCGGAAGAAAGCAGCTCCCAAGCGGGGCGGCAAGCCCTTCCTGGGGGTTGCGCTCAAGGACCTGCGTCCGGGACTGAGGGAACTCCTCGGGATTCCGGGGAAGGGCGGCGTTCTCATCGATCGGATTGCCCGGAATTCCTCCGCGGCGCGCGCAGGTCTGCGGCGGACAGATGTCATCGTTCGCTGGGGCGACCATGCGGTGAACGGCAAGCAGCAGCTGATCGAGTTGATCAGCAAGGTCCGGGTCGGCGATCGCGTCAAGATCGTCATCTTTCGCCGGGGAAAGAAGCTGGACGTCAGCGTGACGATAAGCGCGCGTCCGTCCGAGGGCGCCATGGAACGGGATACCTACATCCCGAAGAGAGGGGCTCGCCCAGACCGCGGTGAACAGGACCTGGAGCGCTTTCTGGACAAGGCTCTGCAGAAACGGGGGAAGGGTGAGCGGGGCACGAAGCGGCCTCGGCCCCAGAACCAAGACATGCGCAAGATGCTCGAGGACATGATGGGACCGGGCGGCGACGAGCGCGTGAAGAAGATGATGGAGCAGTTCTTCGGTGGGAAGGGCGGCGACTATCAGGAGATGCTCGAGCGCGGGATGAAGATGTACCAGGAGATGAACAAAAATCCCGAATCGCGCAAGAAACTCGAGGACATGATGAAGCAGTTCTTCGGTGGCCAGGGCGCCCCGAACGAGAAGGAACTGCAGAAGTATCTCGATCAAATGATGAGGGGCCAGGGCAACCCCAAGGCCCAGCCGAACGGCTCCAAGAGGGTGAAACCGACAGACGAGAAGGACAGTCGCAAGCGAA
>CAZANL010000869.1:1505-2182 GCA_964486115.1 uncultured Planctomycetota bacterium | reverse complement strand
CGCTTTGTCGAGGAGGAGTTTCAGTCCGGCCCAGCGGAGCGCCCTTCGGACCGCAAGCTAGCGGGGTTGATTGCTTGTGCGCTGGAGCATGACGGCCGGGGTGCGTCTCGCACCTTCAGGCGCAGAGAGGGCAAGAGCATGTGGAAGTCGGCGCACCGGGCCCGGTTGTCGTGACGCGGAGAGCGCGTTAGATGCCAGAAACCAGATATAGCTGTAAGGTTAACGGTGGGGACTCGGTGCAGGTTGCTGTCGAACAGGTCGCTGAGCAGATACTGTTGACCGACGATGAAGGCACGCATGCCGTGGAGATCCACCCGAGTAGGCAGAGTATCCGCTCGGCCACTATCGACAACCGGCAGGTCGAGTTCGGTGTGGTCAAGCGGGATGGGGTCTACCAGATCTTGATCGATGGCATCGATTACGAAGTACAGGTGGTCGATGCCCGCTTCGAAAAGCTGTTGGCGCTGGGAGGAGAGTCGAGTGGCGGGGGTGGTGCGGCCCAGGTCAAGGCCCCGATTCCGGGGCTGGTGGTGAGGGTTCTCGTCGAGAGTGGAGAACAGGTCAGCCGCGATCAACCCCTGCTGATTCTGGATGCGATGAAGCTGGAGAACGAGATTCTCTCCCCGAGCGATGGGACCGTGGCGAGCATCTCGGTCAAGCCTGGGCAGGCCGTCGAG
>CAZANL010000869.1:0-1495 GCA_964486115.1 uncultured Planctomycetota bacterium | reverse complement strand
GAAGGGCGAACCGTTGATCGAAGTCAGTTGAGCGAGATGGAAATCGAGCACATTGGAATCGCGGTGTCATCGATCGTGCAGGCGCTTCCCTTCTATCAGGACGGGCTGGGCCTGGCGCCCTCGGAGACGGAGGATGTCGAGGGGATGGGCGTGCGCGTTGTGAAGCTGCCAGTCGGTCAGTCGACGCTGGAGCTGATCGAGGGGACTGATCCGAAGGGAACGATTGCCCGATTCATCGCCAAGCGTGGCGAGGGGATCCATCATATCTGCCTGAAGGTGGACGATCTGGATCGCGCCATTGCGCGCCTGAAAGGACAGGGGTACACCCCGGTGTTCGACGCTCCCCGAACGGGAGCCGGCGGTCACCGTGTCAATTTCCTCGAGCCGTCGGACGCACGAGGTGTCCTGATCGAACTGCTGGAGCATGTCGGGGAGTGACGCTTAGCAGCCGGTGGAGTGGGCAGCTGCGCCCTGCGGGAGGCCATCGACAGAGCCGCGTTTTGGGTCGCCAGCCGGATGACAATGAGACGAGAAGGGTTCGGTCGGGTCGGTCTGCCGAGCAGGGAGAGAGCCACCGGTCCCTCGCAGATTGGCCCTTGGCATTTTCCATCCCTGGCAGGATGTCTCGGAGGGTGCGTTGCCAGACGGAAGTCGCTCGTCTGGTATGTCGGATCGTCAATCAAGAGGAAGGACAGCATCGATGATGGCAGACGACAATGGGCACACACTGAACGAGGGGCAAGGCCAGTCGCTGCCGGATCCGTCGCCGGATCAGCCGCCGAAGCAGCGCAGCAAGCTATTCACCTACGTGCTGGTCTACCTGATGCTGAGTGTCGTTGTCTTGCTGGGTTGGCTCTACTACCGGACGATCCCGAAGACAGCAGCGGAGCAGTACGTCAAGGCGGAGAAGCTGGAGAAGGAGCTTGCCAGCGGGGGCAAGAAGATGAAGCCGGAGGCGCGGAAGAAGTTCCGCAAGCGAGTGCTCGAGTCCTTCGAGAAGGTCTTCGACAAGTTCCCCGACAAGGACCGCAAGCACGGCCCGAAGGCGCATCGCAAGCTGGCCAAGTTGCACGAGGAGGTTGGCGAGCACAAGCAGGCAATCGAGTGGTACCGCAAGTGTGCCAAGCGCTACCCCAAGGACCTAGGCGCTCCAGACGACCTACATCAAGCAGCCGAGCTGGCGGACAAGGAGCTCAAGGACTATTCCGCGGCCCGCGAACTCTATGCCGAGCTGGCGAAGGCCTATCCGAAGGACAAGAGAGCATCGTCGTCGTCGTTTCGCAGTGCGCAGCTACTCGATAAGAAGATCAGCAAGCGCAAGGACTCGGAGGTCATCGATGCCTATCTCGACGTGGTCAAACGCTTTCCCAAGAGTCCAGAGGCCCCGCAGGCTCTGTTCCGGGCGGCTCAACTTCACGAGAAGCTGAAAGCCTGGAAGAAGGCGATCGCGCTCTACAAGCGGATCGAGGCAGAGTATCCCAAGTCGTCCTGGGCG
>CAZANL010000868.1:0-2184 GCA_964486115.1 uncultured Planctomycetota bacterium | reverse complement strand
GGCCGACACGATCATCGAGTTTCAAAAAAAAGTCTCCGAGGTCCTGGGGATCCCCCTGAAGGGTCCCGAGAACGAAGAGACCGAATGATGGTTGCCACGAAGGACCTCGGCGAGAAGGTCGGAGTGTTCGACGCCTGCGAGGCCATGGGCGTTCCGCGTTCTTCCTTCTACCGGCGGCAGAAGGTGACGCCGCCGGTAGAAGCTCGTCCGAGGACCTCGCCGCGGGCCCTGACACAGGACGAGCGCCAGATGGTGCTTGATGAGCTGCACAGCGAACGATTCATCGACCAGGCTCCCCGGCCGGTGTACGCAGCGCTGCTGGGCGAGGGGCGCTACTTGTGCTCGGTCCGTTCGATGTACAGGATACTCGAATCGTGCGGAGAAGTGAGGGAACGGCGCAACCAGCGCCGTCACCCGAACTACGTGAAGCCGCAACTCATCGCTACCGGACCCAATGAGGTTTGGAGCTGGGACATCACCAAACTTTTGGGACCCGAGAAATGGACCTACTACCACCTCTACGTGATCCTGGACATCTTTAGCCGCTACGTGACGGGCTGGATGGTAGCACCCCGCGAAGCTTCGGACCTGGCCAGGTCCCTGATCCGCGAGAGTTGCGAGAAGCAACGTGTCGAGCCCGACCAGCTAACGATCCACTCGATTCGCGGGACTTCCATGACGTCGAAGTCGGTCGCGATGCTCTTGGCCGACCTCGGGGTCGCCAAGTCTCACAGCCGCCCTCATGTATGCGAGGACAATCCGTTTTCGGAAGCCCAGCTCAAGACCCTCAAGTATCGTCCCCAGTTCCCGAAACGCTTCGGCTCGCTCGAAGACGCTCGCAGTTTCTGCCGGAGCTTCTTGTCCTGGTACAACAAGGAGCACTACCACTCGGGCATCGGGCTACTCACGCCCGAGTCGGTTCACTACGAGTTCGCGCAAGATGTGGTTGTCCAGAGGCAGCTGGTCCTCGAAGAAGCGTATCGCACGAACCCAGCGCGGTTCGTTCGAGGAAAACCTCAACCTCCTGCCCTGCCCGGAGCGGTCTGGATCAACCCCCCACTTCTCAAGGGGGGGGCAGGGGGGTTCGGGGGGACAGCGTCCCCCTGAAATAGATAAACTAAAGGATCTACCACCCGTGGGCGCTGCAGTGGATGCTCACTAAATCATGACGGCAAGTGTCCCAAAGTTGTTGACACGTTCCTCCCTGGCCTCTTGCCCACTAAACCCCTCCGGGTATAAAAACGCCCATATTTCCTGTGACCGACATCAGCCCCGCCCTGTATAGATAGACGCGCGAATGGAGTTATCGAGTTCGGAGTTGGCTCGCTTCCTCGCCGGGGACCCGCAGATCTTCGAGCGGATCGTCGAGCGTTATCAGACGGGGGTGTACCGGCTATGTCACAGAATGCTGCGGGATTCTGAAGAGGCATGGGATCTAGCGCAGGAGTGCTTCTTGCGAATCTACCGCAAGGCGGAACTTTACGATCCGTCGTTTCCGCTGACTCCCTGGGTCTATCGCCTCTCAACACGCGTCGTGCTGAATCATCTGGACAAACGTCGTCGCCGAAAGGAGAAACCCATGTCGGTGCTGAACCTATCCGAGCCTGCGGATCCAGCACAGCCCAGTACCCAGGCCGTGGAGCGAAACGAGATCTCGGAGGCCGTGCAGTCCGCGCTGGACAGGCTGCCAACTGCGGATGCCTTGGTGTTGCGACTCCGTTATCTAGGCGAGATGAAACTCTCCGAGGTGGCCGCGGTACTCGGAATCAGCGTTCAGGCGACCAAAACACGACTTTTTCGCGCACGAGGCAGGTTGAAAGAACTGATGTGAGCATCAGCGATGAGTGAAGCCAACAACGATCTGTGCCACAACTACCAACTCTGGCTGCTAGCCAGCCCGGAGACCCCCAGTCTGTCGGACCAGCTGTTCACCCACGTGGCGAGTTGCGAAGACTGTCAAGCAGCGAGGGCCAGGTTCCAATTGATCGAGCTGGCCCTCACCGAAGAGGAGCCGGTCGAAATCCCGAGGGGCTTCTGCGAAGCGATGATCGAGCGTGCGAGCGAGCCACCTACCCCCTGCGAAGCACACCAGCGGTGGCTGCTCGAGCGTGCTGAAGGCACCCAGCTACCACCGAAACTGATCACCCACGTCGACAGCTGCGGCAGTTGCCAGCTTGCCCTTTC
>CAZANL010000867.1:0-2189 GCA_964486115.1 uncultured Planctomycetota bacterium | reverse complement strand
CAAAACATAGACCCGGACAAGCGATTAATGCCTGTCCGGGTCTATGTTTTTGCCTGGCGAGGCCGACGGGACTCGAACCCGCAACCACCGGATCGACAGTCCGGGACTCTAACCAATTGAGCTACGGCCCCAGGTGTTAGCAGATATCTACCCATAACCTGATATCCTGTCAAGAAGTTCACTGGATGACGACAGGAGCGGACAATGAAACACCTCTATATTCTCCCGCTGGTGCTGTGGCTTGCGGCTTGCGGAAGTGGCCCGGAATACGATCAATTTGGCGGCGGAGCCGATATCGGTGCCGGGCAGACCCCGATCGAACGAGCCTTGGCCAGTCCCGATGATTTTATCGGCAAGCCGGTCCGGCTCGTGGGCCAGATCCAGTCGGTCTGCAAGAAGAAGGGTTGCTGGATGCGCGTTGGCGATGATCAGCAGACCGTTTTCGTGCGGTTCAAGGACTACGCGTTCTTCGTGCCGCTGGATGCGGCGGGCCGGAAGGTGGTGCTCGAGGGACAGATGTCGATCAAGACTCAGTCGGTCGCCCAGGTAAAGCATTATCTGGAAGACGCTGGAAAGGTGCAAGAGGCGGCCAAGGTGACCCAGCCGCGCAAGGTCGTCAGCTTCATGGCGACCGGGGTCGCGATCCAGAAGCGGCAGTAGCCAGCGCAGGCCGCCGTCGCGCCCCGGACGACCGTCCGGGGTAGGACAGACGCGCCGAGGCCCTAGCTGTCGGCGAGTCGCTCGGCGACGATCGTCCCGATGGCCATGATCGTGTGCTGGGGGTTCACGCCCAGTGTGGTCGGGATGCAGGAGGCGTCGACCACGTGCAACGCTTCGGTTCCCCGGACGATGAGGTCGGGTCCGACCACCGAACTTCGAGGATCCGCGCCCATCGTGCACCCGCCGAACAAATGGGTGAGCACCCAGGTGTAGCAGCGGTTATCCATCGGTCCATTTTCGATCAGGTGCAGTTCGTCCGGGCCGAGCTGCGGCTTGATGCCGGCGATGCCTGGGCTGACGTAGAGCGCCCCCGCCTCGAAGTGCAGACGAGCCAGCTCGACCAGCCCTTTTTGCACCCGTCGAATGTCGGCTGGGAGCGGCGCATAGCGCACGACGGGCTTGCCCAGCCGGCCTTGACGCACGCTCCCCTCGGCCTCGGCCCGAACAGCGGCGACCCAGCAAGCCATCCGCGGAATCAGTGACAACCGCTCGGCCAGCGACCGCCCGGCGCCGGACAGGCGTGCTCCGAGCAGCTCGAGTGGAAGAGCCAGGCTCTCCAGCTTCAATCCCTGCTGCTGAAAGTGGAGCGAGCAGGCGCCTTGTGTGGTCCCGCGGTGCATGTTCACGTCGAACGGATAGACACCGATGATCGCGCAGCCAGGGTGGGCGCGCCAGCCTAGGCCCAGTCCGGGTAGGCGTAAGCCACTGCGTTCCAGCAGGGGGGCCGATCCTGTCGCCGAAGCGGCGACCAGGACGCCTCGGTTGGCGCGAACGTGGAACGGGGCACCCCTGCCCATCCCTCGCGGGTGGCGGAACCGCCCCCGGACACCGACTGCACGACCGCCCTCGAAGTTGACGCGGTCGACCGGCGCGCAGGAGAGGACGGTTCCTCGTCGCCGCATCACCTCAGGCACCCATGAGAGGTTGGTCGACTGCTTAGCTCCTTTTTTGCACCCTTGCAGGCACTGTGCGGTTCCCTCACAGCGTCGCGCCGAGCGGTGCATCGCATGCCCCTCCATGCCGCGGGCATGCAGCGCCTGAACCATCATCTCGTTGTGCGGCTGAAGCTGCGAATCTCGCATTTGGGCCACCTCCAATTCCTCTTCGATCCGGCTCAGGACGCCGTCGACGCGCTCGGGGGAGAAGACTTCTCCCAGACCGAGCCTGGTGGACCAGTCGTACAACACCGCCTCGGGGGTTCGCACCGTGATGGCCGAGTTGATCACCGTCGTTCCCCCGACGCAGTTGGCCTGGACGATCGGAATCAGTGAACGGCCGAGTGCCAGCTGCTGCCCCCAGTCGGACCAGAGGTCCCGCATCGATCCGTAGACGCTGGACGGATAATCCTCGGGGTCGAGCCATGGACCCGATTCGCAGAGTGCCACTGAGTAACCCGCTCGGGAGAGCGTGATCGCGGCCGCCGAACCGCCGGCGCCGCTGCCGACCACGGCATAATCAGCTTCCATCTC
>CAZANL010000866.1:1288-2189 GCA_964486115.1 uncultured Planctomycetota bacterium | reverse complement strand
CGGGATCCGATCTGCAGCACGTCGGCCTGCTCACGACAGTGCGCTACCTGGTCCGGGCGAGTCACCTCGGTCACGACGGGGAGTCCGTGTCGCCGTCCAGCCTCGGCCAGCAGGCGAAGTCCCGTGTCCCCCAGACCTTGGAAACTGTAGGGCGAGGTCCGGGGCTTGTAGGCACCGCCCCGAAGGAGCTGTCCTCCGGCCGCCCGAACAGCGGCGGCGGTCTCGTCGATTTGGGCGGCTGACTCGACGGCGCAGGGACCTGCGATCAGGACGAACTGCTCACCGCCGATGGCGGCCTGGCCGACACGCACGACGGTGCGTGTCTGCTCGGGTCGCCGCTCGACACGCGCGACCGTGCGTGCTGGCTCCGGTTGTTGCACGACGATGGGCGGCTGAGCCTGCTGCTTGTTCGGCCGAGGCAGGTCGTAGGGGTCGATCCGTTGGATGTTGGGGCGCATGGGTTCGCTCCTTGAGCGGTGCGGCTCGCGAACCCGGTCCACCGTGGCTGCGAGAGCGCAGCTCCGTGGTGGAAGAGGGGAGGTGGTTGATTAGCGCGCAGACGCTGGCCGCCCCCCGCTCCACGACGGAGCCAGGGCAAACCAAAAATAAAAGTGCTTAGCGCAGCTTCCAACCGACATGTCGTTAAAACACGTATCACGATTGGACAGGCCGCGCAAGCGCTTTGTCCTGGCAACGAGCAGATCCACTCAGTGGATCAGGCGTCCTCGACCACCACGCCTGTGCCGTAGGCCAGTAACTCGGCCGCGCCGCCGGCCAGCGACATCCACAGCAGAGAGGTCAGCTCGCGGGGGTCGGACTGCTTCTTCCACGTGACTCCGCCGGGCGACATGCCGGCGTAGATCTCCTCGTTCCACCAGCGCCCGCCGGGCCCGACGCTGCG
>CAZANL010000866.1:0-1278 GCA_964486115.1 uncultured Planctomycetota bacterium | reverse complement strand
GCGCCGCCGGCCAGCGTCGAGGTGGTGAAGCGCAGGCTGACAACGGCGTTCGCCCCCAGGCTCTGGGCTTCATCGGTCAACCGATCGAGGGACTGCTCGCGGCTCTCCGCCATCAGCTTGGTGTATTCTTTGATCTCGCCGCCGATCAGCATCTTGAAGCCGGCGAGAATGTCCTTTCCGAGATGGCGTGCGCGGATCGTGTTTCCGCGAACCAGTCCGACCGTGCGGACGATTCGCTTACCCTGGATCTCCGGTGTGGTTGCAATAAGCATCATGTACTCCGATTATTTCTCGACCCGTTGGTAGCGGTCGGTTTTCAGTTCGATCAAGCGCTGACGGATCACGCTGACCAGCAGGACTCCCACACCGACCAGCAGGCTGCCGATCATCACCTTGCTCGACATCGGCTCCGGTCCGGTGAAGAAGTCGTGAAGCCCGATTGCGACCAGGCCGAGATACCCGAAGAAGAACAGACTCAGCCCGAGGGCCCTCCAGCTGGAGGCGCCGGGTGGTGTCTCGACGTCCTCCCAAGAAGACAGATCAGGCTCCTTCAACGGAGCGGACTGGATCGCCTCCTTGATCTGGCCGTAGGCCTCGACCCGTCGACGCACCTCGGGATCCGCGTCGAGAAGTTGGCGCATCTGTTGCTCTTCTTGCTGTGTCAGTTCACCGTCGACAAATCCGTGAATCAACTCGTCTTGGTTCATATCGCATCCTCCAGTTCCCGGCGCAGCCGCTCCCGCGCTTGGTGCAAGCGCGACATTACCGTCCCTTCCGGGATCGCCAGCACCTGGGCGATCTCGCGATAGCGCAGGCCGTCGAATTCTCTCAGTAACAGGACCTCCCGGCTCTTATCGGGCAGCCGGTCGATCGCTTGCCAGATCAGGTCCTTGAGTTCGGCCGTGAGCGTTTCTTGCTCCGGCTGTGGGGCGACGTCGTGTTGCTGGGCTCCCTGGCGCTCTCGCAAGTCGTCGAGCGAGACGTGGGCCTTGTGGCGTTGCAGGTGATTCAGGCAGAGGTTACGAACCACCTGGAAGACCCAGCCCCGGAAACTGCCGAGGCCGGCGAATGTCTCCCGCTTGCGGTGGATCGCGGTCAGTCCTTCCTGGACCAGATCCTGTGCCGCATGCGGGTCTCGGACCATGCGCAAGGCAAAGAAGTAGAGCGGCCGGCGGAACTGCCGGACGATCTCTTCGATCCCGTGGGGTGCGTCATTGTCGATCGTCATCGTCGCTTCCATGCCACTGAGGACACCGCTCAGTGGAGGTCTATTCGTGA
>CAZANL010000865.1:0-2196 GCA_964486115.1 uncultured Planctomycetota bacterium | reverse complement strand
CGGTGAACAGGTACTGCATGGCGATCATCTTGTGATCGGTGGAGAAGACGTAGCGGCGGATGAAGCCAGTAGGCTCTCCGTGGCCGTCGTGGTGCGCCGAATCGGTGGTCATGCTACAGGAGTCCTCATTTCTTGGCTGGCGAGATCTTGCGAACACCCTTGTCCCAGTTCTTCCAACGCTTGACATTGGGCCTGAATGTCTTGCCGTAGCGTTTCCTCCAGGCCTCGTACTCCTCCTCGGTCACCACCTTCAGGACCCCGCGCATGTTGGTGTGCATGTTCCCGCACAGCTCGGCACAGGCTATCTCGTAGGTCCCGGTCTGGTTGGCGGTGAAGTACATCGAGGTCTGCATGCCTGGTATGACGTCCTGCTTGATCCTCATGTGCGGCAGGAACACGCTGTGCAGGACATCCTTGGAGCGCATCTTCAGCCGCACCTGACGGCCTAGCGGCACGACCAGGGTGGCTGGGGTCATGTCGTCGTCGCTGTCGAAGCGGCCATCCGGACCCGGATAACGAAAGTGCCAGGCAAACCGCTCGGCCAGGAGCTGAACCTCGATCCCGTCCTCCTCCGGTTCGCTGCCCCACATCGCTTCGTAGACGTGGTGATCGTTCCAGGCCAGGTTGACATCGATGCCAAAGAAGACGAGCAGCGAGAGGGCCAGTGTCAGACCCAGCGCCCAGGGCGAGGTGCCATCCATGTAGACCGCCGTGCGGCCGGGTTTGGCCCTGAAGCGGATCACGCTGTAGATCAGGATTGCGACCACGGCTGCAAAGGCGATGCTGATCAGCACGATCGCCATTGTCATCAGTCCATCCAGCAAGTGACCGTTCGAAGAAATGTCCGGCGGGAATCCCATGTGAGTGCTTGCTCCAGTAGCGTGCAAAGACAAACGCGTTGTAGGTGTGTGTGCAACTGGCGTGCCATCGCTGGAGTGGCCTTCTAACGATACCTGGAGAGCAGCAGCCCGCCCGATGTGGGGAATCTCACCCCTTTTCGCCAATTTCCCTGGGCAATATGCCCCGCTGACGAGAGCCGGGGAGTCCAGTACACTCACGTAATGGAATACATCGATGCTGCGCGTTAGCCGCGCGCTCGCGAGCGCTACCGACCGTGTTCAGCTACCCGAATCCGAGCTGCTACCGGACCAGCCACGATCGGTCCCCTCGGTTGTCTTCAGCATCTGCCGTCACTGCACGATGCGCTGTCCCCACTGTTACCTCGCGGCGGGCACCCGCGCCTCACCCCGGGATCTAGGACAGGATGGCTGCACCCGTGTGCTAGACCGACTTGCCGAGGGGGGCGTGCGTGATGTGATCTTCAGCGGAGGCGAGCCGCTCATCCGCGAGGACCTCGGGGAGCTCGTCGCCCATGCGCAGAAGCTGGGCATGGCCAGCCACCTGTCGAGCAATGGCGTACTGCTGAAGCGGCCGCTCGCCGTCCGGCTCCGCCAGCAAGGCCTGCGCTCGGTCGTCGTCGCCGTGGACGGACCCAGGGAACTGCACGATACATACCGCCGGTCGCCCGGGGCGTTCGACCGCGCGGTCGCCGGGCTACGGATTGCCAGTCAGGTCGGCCTGCGCACGGGCCTGCGCATGACGCTGACTAGCAAGAACTCGTCTCACATGGAAGCGCTGTTCGACCTTGCGGTCAACGAGCGAATCCACCGCTTCGTCCTGATGCATCTGGTGCCGGCTCAGCGCAAGCACATCGCCCTGAGGGCTTCGACGACTCGACAGATTCTGCTCCGGCTCTTCACCCGCATCATGAAGTCCCTCGACGCGGAGCCCTACATCTCGGTCGTCACCGAATGCAGCGCCTCGGACGGCCCCTTGATGCTGCAGTGGCTGGCCGAGAATCACGGTCGAGCCGCGGCCCGACGGGCAGCCGAGTACCTGCAGTCGGCCGAAGCGAATGCGCCGCCGACGTTGTGCGTCGACTCACGCGGCCGGCTGTTTCCCGGGCCGTTCTGGCGTACCGAACAGCTGGCCGACATGACCCGCCAGCCGCTCTCGGAGGGCCTCGCGCATCCACTGATCAGCACCTTGCTGGAGCGTGACCGTCACCTTCAGGGGCGCTGTGGCGCCTGTACGTTCAAGACGCTCTGCGGCGGAGGGCATCGCGGCCGCTCACAGCTCACGTCCGGTAAGCTCTGGGGGGCGGACCCGGACTGTGTTCTGACCGGCGAGGAGATC
>CAZANL010000864.1:0-2199 GCA_964486115.1 uncultured Planctomycetota bacterium | reverse complement strand
CAGCCCAACTCCAAGGCGAAGTACTTTGTCAAGAGCAGACCGAGCCAGAAGGCAGGAAACGCCACCCCGGTGACCGCAATACCGGTTACCAGTTTGTCGAGGAAGCGGTCACGGAATAGGGCCGCCGTGATCCCCGCCGGGATCCCTACCAGAAGGGCAAGACCCAATGCCCCCCCGCCAAGGAGAAGTGTGTGCGGGAGAAGCCCGATCACCTTCTCGGAAACCGGTTGTTTATACAGGAAGGACGTCCCAAGGTCTCCCTGGAGCAGTCCGCCGAGGTAGCGAAAGTATTGCTCCCAAAGTGGGTCCCCAAGACCAAGGCGTTCTCTCATGCTCGCTACATCTTCGGCTGTTGCGCCGACTTGAAACAGGATCGCCTGGGCGGGATCACCCGGTATCAAATGAAGGATGAAGAAAACCAGCAGTGACATTCCCAGGAGAACTGGGATGATGCTGGCAACTCGAAAGACGCAGTACCTAAGCACAGGTCTCAGCCACCAGGCATTGGGTCGAATTCCCTTCCCAAGGCGGCTCTCCCAAGTTGGATCTCCCAAGTTGGATCTCCATCTCTGGAGTCTTGAAGATGATCGCTGACTGTGCCATGAGGTCCCGGAACATTCGCTCATAAGGCCGAGCGGTAACGATACCGTGGGCCCCGGCCAGGCGGAAGGATTCCCGGGCCACTTCTTGGGTCATCCGGCGGATGTGGTAGGCGGCGTAAAGGCTGCGATGCGCCCGGCTCTCCGGCGTGGTGTCTGGATGAAGAGAGTGGCTTGCCGCCTGATAGAGCACTGTTTCCGCGGTATGAACCCACCAGGCCATCCGACCAAAGGTCGCTTGTGCCCAGCCAAAGTCCCCTCTCGCCGAGGGTTCCTGGCCCTTGATCTGGACAGCGATTCCGCCCTTGCGCTCGGTGAGATACCCAGCGATGTAGTCGACTATGTGTCGACAGTGTCCGAGTTGCATCCCTCCCCCGCTGAGATTGAGGAGACCAAACGCCATGTGCTGTCTCTCGCCCCCGGCGTCGGTCACAGTCGGCTGTGGCTCGTCCAGGTCGCGGACGAAGGCGTACTTGTCTTCAACGAAGGCTTCGTTGACTTCGATTGTGTTCGTCGCCGTCCCCCGAAGACCCATAGCATCCCAGTCTTCGATTATTCGAATCCCGGGTGTATCGACCGGTGGAAAGAGGACGAGGAGCTTGCGACCCACCGGCTCTCCAGAATCATCGACAACGGTTCCGATCGCACCTGCGTAATCGGCGCCGGCAGAACCGGTCGCGTACCCCACTCGACCACCACCAAGCCATCCGCCATCGACTCGCCTGAACCGAACACCTGCCTTCGCTGCGTCTAGATCTCCTGACGGGATTGAGGCCGCCCCGCAGAACATGGCTTGTCGGGTCGCTGCCTCCGTCATCAGGTCACCCATGCCTTCTACTACGAACGCGTAGGGGCCAATAAGGTCAAGGGCCGACCAGTGCATGTTCATGCATGCCGCCGTCGTCGGGTCCGAATAGGCAATCACCTCAGCGACCTTGGCCCGGGTGGCGATGTTGTGACCTAGACCTCCGAACTGCCGATGGACTGACATTCCGGGAATGCCAAGCCCCTTTAGGGCGTTGACCGATTCGGCCGGATACCGAGCGAGGCGATCGTTCTCCTCAGCCTTGGCCAAGAAGTCTTCCTCGTCTGTAAGTCTCTGAACCCGTTCGACGAATTCGTAATCGATATCAACGCCAATCTCCCTATCCATTAGGACTCCTCAAGCTCCTCGGTGAAAGCACCCAAGAACTGGGCACCAAGCAAGCCATCGATAGCCCGATGGTCAAAGGCAACTGTCACATAGAGGCTTGGTCTGGCAACTACCAGTCCGTCCAAAACAAACGGGCGCTCCTTGAGGCTGCCAAAGAAGACGATCGCCGATTGCCGGTGAGTCACTACCGGTGTGCCGAAGTCGACTCCGTACATTCCTAGGTTCGAGATCGTGATCGTGCCAGTGTCGACTTCCTCCGGGGTTAGGGTCCGTTGGTGGGCGGCCGTCGTCACACGGTGGACCTCCTCGGCCAACTGCTCCAACTCCAGATCCTGGGCCCTCTTGACCACCGGGGCAAACAGCCCCTCTTCGGTGGCCACAGCGACGGCCAGGTTCACGTCGTCGTAGACAACCAGCGAGCCATCCCGATAGGAGACATTGACTCGG
>CAZANL010000863.1:0-2203 GCA_964486115.1 uncultured Planctomycetota bacterium | reverse complement strand
CCTGAGTAAGCCGGAATGGCCGCGATGCAGCGCCTGGAGGAGGCCCCCGTCGCAAGTACAACCGAGCCAAGACGATGTACTCTGTTTTACTTACCCACGTTTGCGGACCTCTTCATGGGCGATGTTCACGCTCCCCGGGGCTCTCCGCAACCACCACAATCGAAGAGAGGTTCGGAATGGCGACACTTTGCTTTGAAGACGGAAGCCGCGAAGAGGATTTTCAATCGATCGTCGCCGCGATCAAGCCCCTTGGGATCAAGCTCGCGCGCGCTCCTGTCGATGATGACCCGGAGCTGGCGACGTTGCTCGAACGCCCGGCCTTGTCCGCCGACGACAAGGAGCAGGTTCTGGCGAGCCTGGACCGGCAGATACAATAGTTGGCCGGGGGCCAATACGGTGGGCGTGATCTCGTGGTTCTACACGACAGCGTCGAGAACCTGGATGCGATGCTCAGCAAGTTTGCTCAATGTCACGTCCACCCCGATGACGAGGTGCGCTACATTGTCGATGGAGAAGGTGTCTTCGGTGTTGTCCTGCCCGACGGAGCCCAGGTCGAACTCACTGTCAGTGCGCCGGAGTACATCAGTGTCCCGAGAGGGATTGAGCATTGGTTCCACCTGACGAATTGTCGCCGAATCAAGGCGGTCCGCATCTTCATGGAAGGAGAGCGATGGGAGGCTACCTTCACCGGCACGAAGACCCGCTTTGGTTGAGAGAAAGCGGCGAGGGAGGCCCGCGGCGGTCAATTGGTTGTCCGGATGGCGGCAGAAGGCCCGCCTCGTCGTGGTCTGCTGAACGCCGGCCTGCTCCATGACGCTCGGTGCGCTTCGATGCGAAGGCGTCGTCCTGTGCAAGGCGTCTCTGCAACGCCCCTGGCCGGTGCCTCATCGAGAGGAAGAGTGTGCCAAGTCTCGGCCGACCCCATCGCTCGCCACGCGGGGTCGGGTAAAACGTCAGGGCGTACTCCGGCGTTCGCCACATCGGGGCCGGACAAGCCAAGAACTGCCAAGGCCCTGACCAAGGCGCTGCGAGGTCGACGCTATTTGGGCACACCACGCGGTATGGAGCCGTCTTCATCGACCACGACATGCAGTTTTCTCCACCCGCGGCGTCGCTTTTTCCCTGACGACCAGGGGCCTTCGCCATCGATGGACAAGCCGGTGCTGTCGCAAAATGAGATGGAGGGGCTCAACGGAGCAAGCCCAGTGGAACAGGGTCGGCTTCAGCGAGCTGCTGCGTCGGGGCAGGGGGGGGGCAGGTGTTTGGAGTTCGAGCCCCATCAGCCGCCGCCAAGCCGCCGCGTTGAGGCTCATTTAATGAACTGCACGATCGCGATTTTACCGTCCTTCTCGGTGTAGCGAACCAAGACCGTGCCGGTCTTCTTCTTGCCGGTTTTCTGGTCGGTCCGAAACCAGGCCTCGCGCTCGATGCAATGCGGCGCCATGACGACGCGGCGGTCGATGGTCGCGCCAAAACCGCCGCTCTCGAACATCGGCCGGTACTTCTCGCGGAAGGACTTGATGCCGGTATACGATTGCTTGCCATCGGCGTCGAGCACCCGCACTTCGTCGTGGTAAGCCGCGCAGAAGGCGTCGAGATCGTGGGCGTTGTAGGCCTTCAGTTGCGCGATCGCGAGCTTCACGACGGCGGAGCCATCGTCTTCGATGGCAGCGGGCGACCGGGCAGCAGCCAACGTGTCGAGCGACCGGCCAGCCAGCGTATCAGGCGACTCGGCAGACGATCCATCGGATGAGGGGGCAGAAGATCCGTCGCATGACTTGGCGGACGGCTCGTTGGCCATTGACTTGCTCTTGGTCGACTTCTCGGCGCAGCCTGCAATTGCGAACAGGAGGCAGATTATCGCGGCGACCGGGCCGGGGACAAGGGCAATGAAGCCGGTCTGCAGCTGCCAGGCTGCCGAGGAGACTGACATTGAAGTTGTGGCATGGACTGTTGAGTTTCGCATTTCGTTTTGTGCCGCATGTTGTTGACAAGGCATAGGACGCATGACCGCTCTTTCGCGCCGAGGCTCTAGGTTACCATAACGCACCTTTTCGGACCTTTTCGACCACGACCCCCAGCGCAAAACGTGCCGTTCCCACTTCCATGAGCGCAGATTAACACGCCACACTCGCTGGGTCAGCCCCGAAACCACCCGCTTTCGCGCCAGCTTCGCGCCAGGGTTTCGCACCGGGACATCAGC
>CAZANL010000862.1:0-2209 GCA_964486115.1 uncultured Planctomycetota bacterium | reverse complement strand
GAGACAGCCTCTCACTGACACAGGCTGCCACGGTCATGGTTGCTCTGCTGGCGTTGATGTGGATCATCGAGCTGGTGGATTTCTTCGCCGCCGCGGGGCGAATCGACCAGCTGGGCATCCGGCCGCGCACCAAAGCGGGGCTGTGGGGAATCCTCCGGTCCCCTTTTCTCCACGCAGGATGGCAGCACCTTTCAGCCAATTCGATTCCATTTGTCGTGCTGGGCTTCCTCGTGCTCGTTCGCGGAATACGTGACTTCCTCCGGGCGACCTTGATCATCGTCCTTCTGGGCGGGATCGGCGTCTGGCTGTTCGGCAAGACGAATACCGTGCACATCGGAGCCAGTGGCCTGATCTTCGGCTACTTCGGTTACCTGGTGACGGTTGGAATTCTCGAGCGCTCGCTCAAGGGGATCCTGACCTCTATCTTGGTGCTCTTCCTCTACGGGGGGATCTTCTGGGGCATTCTGCCGACGACGTCCTACGTTTCATGGGAAGCCCATCTATTTGGATTGCTAGCCGGCGTGATGGCGGCACGATGCGCGGCACGGCCTTCCTGAGGCCAAGGTCGACTTCAGCCCGACCGCCCGGGCCAGATCACCGAGCAGCTTGAGGACAGCACCCCATCATGCAGAGGTGAGACTCTGCCAACCACGTGGGGCCAGGCGCTCAAGCGCCCGGCCGGGATCGTTGGTCGCCAGAAAACTGGGCACTTCCCAGTCCTAGCGTTTCTTCTTGTTTCCCGCCGACCCAACCAGCACGGACCCGAGTCCCTTGTCCAGGCTGAATATCTCGTAGCCTCTCTGCTCCAGGAAGTCCGTTACCGGGGTGGGGTAGTCGCCCAGCTCCTCGAAGACGATATCCCTGATACGCCCGTCGTCTATCAGAGCCGTGGCCCCTTCCAGCACCTCCAGCTCATGCTCTTCCACATCGATCTTGACGACACCGATGCGCTCGCACCCCGATAACACCTGGTCGAGACGGCTTACCCGGATCTTGTGTGCGTGTTCGCCCGGTTCGTAAGCCAGTAGCGATGTGCCACGGTTACCGTCGAATTCCGGCGGTTCTGCGATAAACCCCTCGCCATTGTGGTTCGAAATCCCCAGACACGGAATATCGATCGCTTCCGGCGGAATATCGTCGCTCCAGCGAGCAACATTCTCTGCCAACTCGCCGTGCACTTCGGGATGGGCTTCGTAGGCGTGGACCTTGCCCGAGGCACCAACCCGCTTCACCATCACGCTAGTCATGTGTCCGATGTTGGCGCCCACGTCTACCGAGGTTTCGCCCTTATCGATCAGCCGCCACAGGACCTCGGTGACACATAGATCGTAGACGCCGGTCCGCCAGATCGACCAGCCGATGTGGTCATCCAGACGGATGCACAACTGCAACTTCCACGGCAACTCGACAACGGCACTGCGAGGTCGCGGCTTGAGTCGGCGCAGGATCCGACGTACCCCCTGAGAGGGGCGAAAGATGTACTCGGGCTTGATCAAGTACCTCTTCAGGTTGCCCAGTTGGCACATGATTGGCGCAAGTATACCACGTCCTTCGCGAGCGGCCGCGATGCCGTGCTGGTGTAAAATTAGGGGGCGATTATTCGATGAACGCCAGCATGTCCGCCAGCACCCGGACCAAACAGTCCAACAACACCTGGACCTCGAGCAGACCCTAAAACTACACCGAGGAGCTTGACGGAAACCAGCAGAGGCACACTTCACCACGCTGCGAGCAGCCAGCGAGGGTCCAGCAACCTAGCCCGAACGAGGAAACAGCGCGGCGCCGATCGGTCCCGCGTCATCCCCGAGCGTCCCGACCAACACCTCGAACCCGGAGCGGTTGTGGAGGAAGCTGTGAGCCTCGATAGCAAGACGTGCGGCCGGTTCGAGTAAGTCCCAGGCCGCCGACAAACCGCCGCCGATGACCACCCGCTCGGGTGAGAGCGTGTTGGCGATCTGACCGATCACCTGCCCGAGCGCGCGGCCTGCCCGCTGAAATGTGGAGCGCGCATCAGCGTCGCCGCTGCGGGCCGCCGCCGCGAGCGCCTTCGCATCCCCCAACGCGGTCACCGAACAGATCGTCTCCAGGCACCCGCGACCACCGCAGGCGCAAGCAGCCCCGTCCGGGTCGACACAGACATGTCCGAACTCCCCCGCGCCACCGGTCGCACCGACCCAGGGCTTGCCATCCAGAACGATCCCTCCCCCGA
>CAZANL010000861.1:0-2212 GCA_964486115.1 uncultured Planctomycetota bacterium | reverse complement strand
CCAGCGAGAGCCTCCGCGAATCGGTGGGAGAGCTGCGGCGAGAGATCGACGCCCAGGCCGAGACCGTGGCGGCGCGAGAACGCAAACGATTCGCCCAGCTGCTGACCAGCCGCTCCTTCGACAAGGCGGGCGAGCTGCTGGAACGACTGCGCAATGGCGGTCATTCACAACTCGAGAAGACCGCCCGCGAGTTGCAGACCGATCTGGACCTGGCCCGTGAGTCCTCCCTGGCCAGCCGCGACCAGCCAACCGATCCCAAGCCCCCCGAGTCCAAGCCCAAGGCGCCGGAGCCCAAGCCCAAGGAAGCCAACGTACCAGCGGGCGGCGATGCCACCGACAAGATACCTCTCCCCCAGAAACTCACCCTCGGCGGATGCACCCTCCACCTCCCAGGAGGAGAGCTGTTCGCCTCTGCAAAGCAGATTTCAACAGGGGACCTCGAGAGCTACGCCATCGATTCCAAGCGCTGGCCTTCGATCAGAATCGGCCTATCCGCGGCAACGGGTAAGACCGCACAGGGCTGGTTTGGGACCTTCTCAGCCGCCGAAGCCGCACAGAACTATCTTCGCCGTTATGCCAAGCAGATCCCTGCGGAGTACGTCGGAGATGGCATCCATCGTATGACTGATAGCACGAGTCTGTCCTATGGCATGGGAATCCGATACCAGCGCGCCGGAAACAACTTGTACGAGTGGGTGCAGGTCTGGCCTTCGTCCGACAAGCAGGTGTTCATTATCATTATCATTCGTGGGTTGAGCACGAAAGATGAGGCCCAGGTGGCGGCTTTAGGATTGGCTATCAGCCGTAGGTTCGAGGCCCGCAAGCCGCCCGCCAACCCGCCCAAGGAAGCCAATAAACCACCCGCCACCCCACCCCCCAAGCCCGCAACCCTGGTCAAGAAGAACGGGAGGACCTGGACCGGCACGATCACCAAACACCCGGGCGGAGTCTACAAGCCCGCGAACTACGAGTTCGGCCTTCCTCCAGAAATGATCGCCTGGTACAGCGAGGACCCGCCCAAGGTGGTGCTGCGCAAGTGGGGCAAGAAGCTCCAGGCCCAGCGCGACGCCACCGCCGAGGACTGGATGACCTACGCCAAGTTCGCGTTGTACAACCACTTCAAGCCCAGCATCATCCAGCACGCCATGCTGCGCTGGCAGGCGCTGCGCAACAAGGAGGGGGGCGATCCCTGGAGCGTCTACTTCTCGCGCCACTACGTGGTCTGCGGGCAGCGCAAGCAAAAGAAGCTCAAGGAGTATGCCCTCCGGCTGGAGCTGATCTTGATGCACTACCAGAAAGTGCTCAGATCCAAGCGCAAACCGGGCCTAGACTTCGTGGTGCGGTTCTATGACACCCGCGAGCTCTACGAGCGGGAGTCCGGCATGAAGGGCAGCAACGGCATGTACAGTCTGGAGCGCCGGGAGCTGGCGATCCTGATCGACCCCGCCAGCAGGCGGGAGACGACCAAGATGATCTTCCACGAGGCGACCCACCAGTACGTGATCGAGTACTACAAGGGCTACCTCTCGAATGTCCACTGGTACGAGGAGGGGATGGCCGAATACTTCAGCTCCGCGCGCATGGAATCGGGCCGGATCATCAAGGTCGGAGACAAGATGCGCGTCCGGCTCAACCTGGTCAAGGATATGATCCGCGCCGGGAGCCTGGGGACGATACTGAAGAAGATCTGGCGCATGGAGCGCGCCACGTTCTACGACCTCACCACGATCAGGGATCATTACCCACTCTCCTGGGCGCTGGTTCACTTCTTCAAGAACACGCGCAACCCGTACTACGCCCGCCCATGGAAGCGCTGGATGGACGAGCAGACCAAGCGCAACCTCAAGACCGTCGACCAGCTGTACGAAGAGACCCTGGGCAAGATCGACCTCGACCGCCTGCAGAAAGACCTGACCGCTTACGTCCAGAAGGGCCTCTAGCCGCTCGCAGACGCGGCTGTTAGCGAGCGGAGCGCCCGTGAGGTAGCGGTCCGATCTCGGGCCAGAGGCCAGCTGAGCCCTGTCGAACGCCGTTGGTATGCTGGCGCACCGGCGCCGATCAACAGCCGCCCCGCACACTGAAGCCGGCGCGGCGGATCTGTCATCGGCGTCCAGAAATCACTCTTACCTACCCCCAGGATCTGCTCGTCACATCGATTCAGCAGCCCCCCCTAGCCCGCTCTACCGCTGCGTCCAGGATATCACCAGCGAGT
>CAZANL010000860.1:909-2216 GCA_964486115.1 uncultured Planctomycetota bacterium | reverse complement strand
CTGATCAAGAGTGTCGTTGTTTCCACTCGCAGCCTGGCCGAGGCCAGCTTGCGCATCGACCTGAAACCACATATCCGGCTCGGACGGGGGATCCTGTCCAATACGGAGCTGCCCCCCAGAGTGCTGGCCAACATATTCGAGGGGGTCGTGGCTGCCATCTACCTGGATCAGGGTATCGAACCGGCGCGCCAGTTCATTCTGCGCAATCTGGAACGGGGAATCGGGCAGGTGCTGCACAACCGGCACAACCGCAATTACAAATCCCTGCTCCAGTCGTTCGCGCAGAAGCACATGTCGCTCACGCCCACCTATCGGCTGCTCGACGAGACCGGTCCCGAGCACATCAAGAGTTTCCAGCTCTGCGCGGTGCTCGGCGAAGCGGAATTCGGACCTGCATGGGGGGCGAGCAAGAAACAGGCGCAGCAGCAGGCGGCGCAGAACGCACTGCTGGCGCTGGCCCAGCGTCTGGGCCCTGAACATCCTGGTTTCCTCGACCTGGGGGTCAGCCAGCAAGACCTTCCCGCGTGAGCCCATTGAAAGCCCGCCCGGGCCGGTCATCCGGTCCCCTCACCAGCTTGGCGTCCTACACCGAGCTGCTCGAGTTCCTCACCGACGGAGCCTGCCAAGCTGGCGGCGTGCACGGTAGCTTCGGTCGATTCCTGGCTGCCCAGCTCCATCTCGACCTGTGCCGTTCCCTGATCTACCTGACCCCGTCCGTTGCCTTGGCGGAACGAGCGGCGGGCGACCTGGAGACCTTTTGTCCCGCAGCGTCGGTGCTGTACTTCCCCCCCAGGGAGATCGACGGCGGCGCGAGCAGCCGCAACTCTCACGCTCATCGGCTCGAGTTGCTCTATGAGCTGCTCGAGGCCGGCCCCAGGATCGTCGTCGCCAGCTTGGCCGCGATCTGGACACCGCTGCTCTCACCCGATTCGTTGCGCTCGAGATCGCTCGAGTTGCTACCCGGACTCGACCAAGATCCTCAGCAGCTTGCCGACCAGCTCGTCACTGCGGGCTACGAACTGGTTCGCAGCGTCACTTATCCCGGTGAGGTATCCAGACGTGGAGGTCTCCTCGACCTGTTCAGCTACGGTAGCCCCGAACCCGCGCGAATCGAGTACTTCGGTGACACGATCGAGTCGATCCGCCGGTTCGACCCTCAGACCCAGGTTTCGGTCGAGCCTGTGGACAGCGTCCGCGTCAGCCTGGTTGCCCCTGGAAACCGCCTGCGTCAGGGCGGGCCACCGCAGGGTAACCTGCTCGACTATCTCGATCAGGATACCCTGCGGATCATCGAGGATCGCCTGGAG
>CAZANL010000860.1:0-899 GCA_964486115.1 uncultured Planctomycetota bacterium | reverse complement strand
ACTCCGCGCTACTCGGTCAACCGCCGGTTGCGCATTGACGAAGGCCTCCTATCCGGACCGGTTCTCGAACTGAGTGAGTTCGGCTACAGCAGCGCGACCGCGGTCAAGTTCCAGACACGCAATCCCGCGTCTTTTGCCGGAGACCTGGCCGGCGTGCTCGCGGGTCTCGAAGAGATGTCAGGCCGCTTCAGCGAAATTCATCTCTACTTCGATAACATGGCGCGTCGGGCACGCTTGCTGAGGACCCTCGAAGAAGCGGAGATCGACGTCTCTGCGCTGCGCCTGCACTCCGGACGCATCTCTGGCGGGTTCGAGGTACCCGAGTTGGGTCAAGTCCATCTCCCGGACCATGCACTGTTCGCCCGCCAGGCCCGGATCACGCCACGCCGGAGACCTCGCCGTCCCCCACGTGGCCCGGAGGCCAAGGCGACTGAGCAGGGAATCCAGGCCTTCCTCTCGTTTTCGCCCGGGGACCTGGTCGTACACCAGGTCCACGGCATCGGACGCTTCGTCGGTGTCCGCACTCAGCAGCGAGATGGCCACGAGGAGGAGATGCTGCGTCTGGACTACCACGGCGGGACCACCCTCCACCTGCCGGTGACGCAGGCAGAACTGGTTCAGCGTTACGTCGGCAGCAAGGGGTACTTGCCCCAGCTCGACCGAATCGGCGGCAAGAGCTGGGGCCGCAAGAAACAGCGCGTCCAGGCAGCCGTCGCCGACCTGGCCCAGGACATGCTCGCTCTTCAGGCGCTGCGAGCGCGGAGCGAGGGTATCGCGCACCCCGAAGACCCCACCTTGCAACGGGAATTCGAGGCGAGCTTCCTCTTCGAGGAGACGCAGGACCAGCTGCGCGCTGCTCGGGCAATTCGAGATGACATGCGCTCGACTCAGCCGATGGA